>CAYUKP010000035.1:3730-12892 GCA_964445335.1 uncultured Verrucomicrobiales bacterium | reverse complement strand
GGTGATACGCAAGCCGTGCTCTCTACAATGTTGCAATAAATCATCCATAAATCTGCATTTAGGAATAGGGAGGAATCCTTTCCAATACAACTATGAATTTAAGCCCATCTAGAGTTCCAGCCCAAAAACCTTTGTTAGGCTAAAAGAAGTGAGTGGGAGGGGAATAAAATAAGGGTTGATTTCAAGCCTGATTTACGATGCGGTATGGGCATGAGAAAGCCTGATCCCGAGTTAACCAAAGAAAGA
Source organism: uncultured Verrucomicrobiales bacterium (assembly GCA_964445335.1). Lineage (GTDB taxonomy): Bacteria > Verrucomicrobiota > Verrucomicrobiia > Verrucomicrobiales > Akkermansiaceae > WTJZ01. The sequence goes on along the minus strand of CAYUKP010000035.1, from coordinate 12,646 downwards.
GAAGAAGCCTGGATTGGTGATGCGGTACTTGCCTTATTTGCGCGGAAATGGATCCTAGAGCAGGATGGAAAGATGAATGGTGAAAAGTTTGTCAGGTTTACCTCAAATGACTTTTTAAGGCGTTTAGGCAACCCAACTTCTGAAGAAGCCGCGATAGGTCGCGTCTATACCACCGAAGGTCTCGATGCTGCAATGCGTTACATTGAGGAGCGCCATCTACCTGTCTTTATCCAATTGGAGAAATCTAGGGTCAGACAGCGCTTAAAGTAATGGGCTAATCAATGAGCCAAGAGCTAGCCAGGTCTAGGAGCTCCGCCTTTTCTTTGAGGGTACGTTCTAAGGGGAGTTGTGCAAGACCTATGAGGCGTCGCAGAATCTCAACACCAGCATATTGTTTTACTAAAGCTGAGTTTATCTGAGAGTTGTAAAGACCAAGGATTTCTTTGAGAGTGGTGTCTTGGTGACTAATAAGTGCCGAGTGTGCGGTGAGGACTCCTAGATCAAACTCTGCACAGCCCAGATGACTGAATTCAGGGTCTAGCGCGTAGACGACTTCTTGCCTTTCCAACCAGCTTCCTGGGTAATAGTCTCCATGCACTAAGGTCGTACCTCCTGCTAAATAATGTGTGCCCAGTTCTTGGATGGTATGAACGAGTTTTTTATTTGTCTTAATGGGCTGAGCCAGTTGGGTCAAACCTACTTGAACAGAGTCTAAATCAAACCCATTGTCTTCGAGAAAGGGGAGCTCAAATATATGCTGATGGTTTAGCTGTAGGAGCTGTAGATTGTCAGGGTAGTCTTCGGGTGCCTCACATTCATGGATGCCTCTTGCAATCTTGACTGTTTGCTCTAGCTGAGTTGGGGAGAAGCTTCGTTTTGTATAGAGATTTGTCAGATCTGAACCCTCTCCTAAGTCTTCTAGTATTAAAAGGTTATGATCTGAAAAGAAGCCTATGACATGAGGCAGAGCGTTGCTAACCTCATGTTGGGAGATTGCCGTATAAAAAGCATGTTCAACAGAGATGCGTTCGAGAGGGGCTGGGATTGACTGGTAGCGTTGTACGAATGGTCGTGATTGCTTTAGAATAAGGGATTTCTTTTGAAGTGTCTCAACGCGATACACGACATTCATGTTACCTTCGCCAGGGATGCTCATCTGCACTACAGCATCATCTAATGAGATTATATGATGCTGATGGAGGAATTTGTTTAGTTCTTTTAAGGGTGTATGAGAGTGCAATAGCATATAATTATTTTAAAAATGTATTTATTAAGTAGGGTTAACACGGTATTATGCATCCATAATACATGAAATGTTCTTTATTTTTCCTTGTCGCAATTTGTTATACAATACCGGTTCTTGCTATAGATTATATAGTAGGAACAGCGCAAGAGTTAGAGGATATACCTAGCCTTATAGCTGGGGATCGCGTTATTTTAGAGGCTGGTGAATATGATGGTGTTGATGTTACATTGGATTGTGCAGGAACTGCTGAGGCTCCAGTAAAGATTTTTTCTAATCCAGCAGGAGGAGCGTATTTCTCAGGCTCAACGAGAATTGAGGTCGAAGGAGAGCATGCGATCATTTCAGGGTTTAAATTTGATGGATTAGGAGGGCCTGTAGAGAAAAATGGAGTGATTCAGTTTGAAGAAGGCTCTTCAAACATTACGTTGCATAACTGTTTGTTTAACAACTTCGACCAGACACTTTTTTTTGAAGCCTATTGGGTTTTAGTTCATGGGTATAATCATACGATTGAGCATTGTACCTTTCAGAATAAATTCTCAAAGAATGCCACGATTTTTCTCAAGCCCGTGGAAGGAGATGCTACAAAGGACACTCCGAGGCACCACCGAATCGCTTCTAATTACTTCGGGCCTAGAACAGAGGTGGGAGGAAACGGTTATGAAACAATTCGCATTGGTGATAGTTCAAGGCAGGAGTACCAGATGAATTGTGTTGTAGAGGGGAATTACTTCTATCAAGCCCTGAAGACCGATGAAGTCTTCAATGAGCCTGAAATTATTTCTAATAAGTGTCGTGGAAATGTGTTTCGGCAGAATGTGTTCCAAGATTGTGATGGAGGGCTCGTGTTACGCCATGGTCAGTCATGCATTGTAGAGGAAAATGCGTTTTTAGGCACAGGTGGTGTTACTGAGGCGGGGGTTAGGGTCATAGGGTCACACCACCAGGTTCGTAATAACTATTTTGAAAACCTTGGGGGATCTCTTCATCGAGGTGCGCTAGTTATTATGGACGGAGAGTATGAACGATATGATAGCAGCTATGAAGGCATAGATTCGGTTCAAATTTCTGGAAATATTCTCGTGAATTGTCTGCAACCGATTCACTTTGGATTTAACCAAGACGTGATAAATCCAGATTCGTCATTGGAGTTAGAAGATCCGCCTCGTAATATTACCTTTACGGATAATAAATTTTACAGCGCGACAGAATCACCTCTTTTTAAGGTGGAGCCAGATGTCACAGGGTTTATTAGCATTTCAAATAATGAAGCGTACAACCCAATGGGCTCATATGGTGATATTGAAGTTTTTGGAGAGGGGCTTATCTTTAATGAAGCTATTGATATGGAGAATCCTTTCTTAGAAACTCTTGTTACTGCTGATACGACGGGGCATGACTTTCAGCGCTTCTTTCTGGATGAAGACGCCAGCCAAGACGCCGCGGGTTTAACCATGATTAGTCCAGAAACACTTCGTTTTTCGACAGATATTCCATCTGATAGCTTTCATACGCTTTTGGTCAGTAATGATTTAACAAACTGGGTAAACTGTATGGACTCACAAGATACCGCAACAGAGGGTTCAGTAGATTATACATATCAGCTTGAGGATTTAGTCTCGGAAGGGCTTATCGAACAGGATAAAGCTGTTTTCTTCAAGTGCGAGAGTCATGCCTTTCCTGTACAAAATCAGTCTTACGAAGAAGTCTTAAGCGATCCTAGTGATAACCCAGAGGTCGATGAAGGGCATTTAAGTTCCAATGACGTCTCACATTATTCGGTAGCTTCCGGTGGAGAAGTAGTTGTTGAAGCGGAATGTTATTATGAGAATAATTCTAGAGAGGATGAGGGAAGTTGGACAGTTGAGAGCGCGCTGGATGGTGTGTTAGATGGAGGGGCTTATATAGAAGCCTCGGATACGAGCACCGCAAGCTGGTTAGACGCAGCCGAATTAAACTATGCGATTTATTTTCCTGAAGCTGGGACGTATTACTTTCATCCAAGGGTTTATGCTGAGAGTGGCTCTAATGATTCGGTATATTTTGGATTGGGAGATTGGAATATTGGTACCCAAGCTGGGACAACTTCTGGGTTTGCTTGGGATAATAATGAAAGTGAGGCGATAGAAATTTCTGAAAGTGGTCTTTATCGCTTCTCGATTAGGAGAAGAGAGCGAGGCTTCATCATGGATCGCTTTATTCTGACGACGGATAAAGACGCTGTGTATACAGGAGACGGTCCAGAGGTAAGCCCTGTCAATGGGGAAGCCTGCGTCTATTCTGCCCCTTAATAAAAATACGAGAAATAGCGAAACTTATACTTTTGAGAGGGCTTATATTGTGCGAAATATAAAGTATGAAACGTTATATTGCTTTACTATTAGGCGTAGTTCTTACGGTGGGACTGAGTTCCTGTGCTTCGACACCAAATACCAGAATTGAACGCAATCCGGGGAAGTTTTCTCAATTGCCACCGTATCAACAATCTCTTGTTGAGCAGGGGCGTATTCAAAAAGGGATGTCTAAAGACGGGGTTTACCTTGCAATGGGTAAACCTGACCGTGTAAGCTACGGCGCTAGTCAAGATGGAGACTTTGAGGAATGGAATTACTATTCCTTGCAACCAATTGTTACCAATCACTTCCAGAATTTTTGGGGATGGGGTTGTGGCAGAAGAGGCTTGTTAAACAATTTTGGGTTCGGTCCAACGGTTTCTTATGTGCCGAGAAAGTCTGCTCAGGTGAACTTTGTGAAGGAAAAAGTACAATCATTTAGAACTGTGGGACAGCCTCTGTAGAAGAAAATTTAAGAAAGATAAAATATGCTTTTTTATTTGACGATAGAGTCAAGATTTTTAATAAGTCCCGTACTATGAAAGCTATATTTTCAGTACTACTTGCAGCTGCTTCTCTCTCTCTTGTATCATGCTCATGCTATGGTAACTCTTCTCCTGCTCCTAAGAAAGAGTGCACCAAGAAGTGTAAGAGCAAAGCGTGCTGCCCTGTTCAGAACAGTGGCTATGTTGCTCCAGTATACGTAAACCCAGCTAAGTAAGCTGATCTACGTTTCGTATTTTAAAGCATAAGCTACCGTTTTCGGTAGCTTATTTTTTTCTCGATCAAAGGCCTTTAGCGTCTTGTGGGTGTTTTCCATAAAATTTTTGTAAGGCTTCCTGCGTTACCCTACTTTTTGGGTTTAATCAGTCCGATTCTTTATGCTTCAGATTTTATTTTATTAGCCCTCTTGGGAGCCGTGTGCTCGGTTGGATCGACTCTGTTTTCCTGTCGACCGAGAGTGTCCTTTGTTCTTGTTATTCTTATGCTATTGTTAGGAGGTGTATGGAGGTTGAATGTCAGTCAGTGTATTCTGCAAGGTCATGAGGTGTTTCAAAGGTTTAAGCGGGCTTCTATGCCAGTCTCTATAGACCAGGGAGTCGTTAGAAAGGTGATAAAAATCACTGACATCTATCGAGTAGAATTGGAGATCCAAGGGGAGGCGGAAATTATAGGAAGCGGGAAGCTACCAGCTAAGTCCCGAGTCCAACTCAATACAAGAGAGAAGGTTTACACAGGAGATGTTTTATCTGTAGATGGTGTGACGCGACCTCCTTATGTCTATACAAATTTTGGCACACTCAATAAACCGATGAAGCCTCTCATTCAAGGGGTGTCGGGGGCTTTGTGGGGAACCGAATGTCATGTAAAGCGACGGCGCCATGTTCAGAAGCAATTGATTGATATTCGCGAGTTGATATTATCTAGGGTTTTGTCAGACCTGCAGAGGGGATGCAAAGAGTCTGATGCAGCGTATCACCTTGTCCCTGCGTTACTATTAGGTCATAAGTCTGAGACAACGGAATCCTGGGTTGCTCCCTTTCGATCTATTGGTGCACAGCACATGTTGGTAGTCAGCGGTATGCATTTGAGCTTTGTTATTCTGATTTGTTGGGCTTTGGGGTACTTGTTGCCCATATCTTACCATAAGATTTTGTGTGGAACGGTTATCTTGTCTTGGATATACGTTGGTTTGACTGGCGGGGCTCCTCCGATTATAAGAGCTTCCTTATTCTATACCGTATTTAGTCTGGCACGCTTCTTTCATCTGAGAACCAATGCACTGAATACCTTACTTGTAGCATTGATTTTTGTCGTAGCGTTTGACCCCTTTGCTCTCTATGATGTAGGGGTCTGGTTGAGTTTTATGGTTGTTTTCAGTCTTTTGGTAGGTGTGCCTCCACTGACTCAGTTCTGTTCGGGTTTGATAAAACCGGATTCCTTTATTCCTCGACAGCTTTGGACAGCTCGCCAACTCCTCCAATGGAAGACAGCTCGGTGGTTACTAGCCTTTCCTATTGTTGCCACGATTGCCTGGGGCATGTCTTCCTGCATCACAGTTTGGACTTTTAGGGAAGTGTATTTATTGGGGGTTCTTACCTCTCTGGCCCTTCTGCCCTTAGTCGCAAGTATGATGCTCTGTAGTAGCTTAGTGGTTTTCCTGAGTTTTGTACACCCTACGATTGCGTTTCCTTTGCGGGTTCTTAATAAAGGGATAGCACATACCACATATAAAGTTGCGAGCCACTGGTCTACTTTTGATGGTATTGTGGTTGGATCGCAACGGGATGCATACGTAGACGCCTTGACAGTGATGCATCTACCCAAAGGTGCGGAATGCTTAGTTTTAGCGCATGGTTCAGAAGCATTCCTCATTGATTATGGGGGGCGTTCCTTTAAGAATTCGGTGTATTCGATTTTAAAAGGCCAAAACATCCAAGTTAAGGACATCCTGATTACCCATCGAGATAAGAATACGTCTGAGTTACGAGACCTATATCCTAGAGCTGACTCTACCTTACTTTATACTCAGGATAATTATCAAAAGACTTTTGGGCCATGGGAGATCGAAAGTATGACATTATCAGTGCGAGGTTCTAGGAGGTCTAATGATACGGTTGCTTTAGTCAGGCTTTCGAATCTAGGCCATAGGGTTACGTATATCTCCGATGCTAGTTATAATGTGTTACAAGAATTGAAGGACTCTCATCTTGAGTGGGACTGCGATATTTTGATTACAGGCAGTTCTGAGGAAGACGATGCGACGTTACAGGAGTTTGCATGTCATTTGGGGGCTTCAGAGATAATTATAGGAGCCAGTTACTACTTTAGAGAGCGCTCAGGTGGTTCACATTTGACACTTTATGACCAGAGGCTTTGTGGGGCGGTTAGATTGCGCCCCAATAAAAAAGGCGTGGAGATCACGCCTTTTATTAAGTAAGAGTCTTAAACTGTTAGGATTTCCTTTTCTTTGGTTCCAAAGGCTTCGTCAGCTTTTTTTACAAAGGTATTGGTGATGTCCTGAACGTTTTTCTCAAAGTCTTTTTGTGCGTCTTCGGTAAGGATATTTTCAGATTTCATCATCTTTCCTGCATCCATTCCGTCCTTACGGCACGCTCTTAGTCTGACTTTGGTGTTCTCGGTGTAGGTCTTGGCCTTTTTAACGAGCTCTTTACGACGCTCTTCTGTAGGCTCAGGAATGGGGATACGAAGAGTTTTGCCATCACTAACAGGGTTGAATCCTAAGTTAGCTTCTCTGATGCCTTTATCGATGTCTGAGATCGTGCTTGGGTCAAATGGTGCAACCATGACCGTGCGCGCCTCAGGAGTCGTAACCACTGCGATAGCTTTCAGCTTCATCACGCTACCATAGCTGGCAACATTGATGTCTAGGTTATCAACTAATGAAGGAGAAGCCTTACCCGTACGAAGGCCTGCAAATTCATTTTGTTGGTTTTCAATGGCCTTTGCCATCTCTTCTTCTACTGATTTAAGTGTTTCTTCAGGAGTCATAATATATGTGTTTAGTGTCTTTACAAAAAAATCAAAGGTGAACCTTTGTCCCAATGTCCTCACCTACTAAGGCTTTCGTGACGTTACCCTCAGCTCCAAGGTCAAAGACAACTACTGGGATGTCGTTTTCCATACAGAGTGAAAACGCCGTTGCGTCCATTACTTTCAGTTGCTTTTCTAAACAAGTCTGGAAGGTGACGGTTTCATATCGTTTCGCAGCAGGGTTTTTCTTAGGGTCGGAATCGTATACTCCATCTACCATAGTTGCTTTAAAGATCGCGTCAGCGCCCATTTCACTTGCACGGAGAGCAGCTGTTGTATCAGTAGAAAAGAATGGACTTCCTGTTCCCGCTCCAAAGATAACAACGCGCCCATGCTTTAAATGTCTTAGTGCTTTGTGTCTGATGAATGGATCGGCAACATTTTGCATTTGAATTGCCGTTTGCACGATGACCTCTACGCCTTCCGCTCGAATGGCACTTTGTAAGGCGAGAGAATTCATCACCGTTGCGAGCATTCCAACATAATCTGCGGTGGCGCGATCCATGCCTCTATTGCTTGCGGATGCTCCTCTCCAAAAGTTACCTCCACCAACAACAATCCCGACTTGCACCCCTTGATCTACTACTGCTTTGATCTCACGTGCGATGCGGTCAACAATTTCAGGAGAAATGTTATCTTTGCTCCCTGATGCTCTTAGGGCTTCTCCACTTAGCTTTAAAATGACTCTTTTATACTTCTGCTCGTTAGGCATGTGACTAATAAATTATACAACGGTGTTTATCTGAGTCTTTCTAATAAGGAAGATTTTTTCTCTAAAAAAAATCTTATCTTACTCTCTTTTGACTCATCGCAATGACAGAAACTCGACGGAGTGTTGATTTGGGGGAGGTTTTGTCTCGTTATTTAAAATGAATGCTTCATTAAATTTTTTGTTTATAAAGTTAAAGAAATGGCTTTTTATTGTGCTATTTGTTGGTATGATGGATTTATAAGGCAAATAATCCGGTAAAATTTACCTGATTTTCGATGAGAAATCTTTACTTAACGCTCCTATGACACTCAAACGCTACTTTCATTTCATCTTATTATTCTGCTTTGTACTGACCTCAGGCGTAGGTATGGCAAAAGGTTCGGGCAAAGGCAAAAGACGGATCATGGTTCGAGTGAACAACGCAGCCGACGTTTCCAGTGTGGAGAGTGTTTTAACAGACCATGCTCTCCAGGTATCAGATTCCATTGACGCCTTAGGCGTGAGAATTATTGAGGTCGATGAGGATCTTGCTGATGCTGCTTACCAAGATATTTGTTCTAGATGTCGTTCGAGTTATGCGGAGCTTGATGCTATTGCGACTCCTGACTTTATTCCTAATGACCCTTATGTAGCAGATAACACGCAGTGGTATTTAGATTCTATTAATACATATGAGGGGTGGGACATTACTACTGGTTCATCTGATGTTGTGATTGCGGTTTTGGATTCGGGGGTAAATGCTCAACATCCAGATCTGGTTGGTAAGGTGCTCACTGGTCAGGGATATGACTTTGTAAACAATGATGCGGATGCTTCAGACGACCAAGGTCACGGTACCTCAGTTGCAGGAACAGCAGCAGCGAACGTAAACAATGGGATTGGTATTGCGGGGATTGCAATGAATGCAAAAATTTTACCAGTTAAGGTCATGAGTGCGGCGAGTTCCGCTCTTTACTCAAATATTGCCAAAGGTATTATCTACGCTGCCGATAATGGAGCTGATATTATTAATGTAAGCCTCACGGGAACGGTTGCTTCGACTATCCTACAAGATGCGGTAAACTATGCGT
>CAYUKP010000035.1:0-3630 GCA_964445335.1 uncultured Verrucomicrobiales bacterium | reverse complement strand
AGCCTCACGGGAACGGTTGCTTCGACTATCCTACAAGATGCGGTAAACTATGCGTGGGGGAAAGGCTGTGTGGTAGTTTGTTCTGCTGGTAACAGCGGATTAAATGAAAAGCTCTATCCTGCTGCATGCAACAATGTGATCGCGGTGTCTGCGAGTAATTACTGGGGAGAAGCGCCTTCATGGTCTACCAAAGGGGATCACGTAGATGTCGTGGCTCCTGGTCATGGGATCCAAACCACAACAATGAATGGAGGTTACGGAATGACGGGGGGCACATCTTTCTCCGCTCCTATTGTTTCTGGATTAGCAGCTCTTTTGGTGTCGTCTCCACTTGATCTATCAAATGCAGAGATTGAAGATGTTATTAAAAATACTGCGACTGATATTGGAGCTGTAGGTAAAGACGACGCTTCTGGGTTTGGTATTATCAATGTCGAACAAGCCTTGACAGAAGTCTTTCCAATGGAAAGTGCCCCGGTATACAATATTATTCCAGAAGAGCATTATGTAACCATAACCGAGGTCAATGGTGATACTGTAACACTTTCTCTCTATGCAACGGAGGGTATGACTCTTACAGTGCAATGTTCCTCAGATTTACAAAATTGGGTAGACGCACAAGCCGTCGTGGCAACAGGTGCTCCTCAATCTGTTACTCTTACAGGTCTTGCAGAAGACTGCTTGTTTATCAGAGCAGCTCTTCCTGAGTAAAGCGGAGACACGGGCTTTTCTAAGCTAAGGATAGCAGATAAAGCGATAAGATTATGGGAATATAGGTTTTTGCGTGGGCAAGGCTTTCTTCCTTAGTGATGAACAAAAAAACCTCCCAAATGGGAGGTTTTGCTTTCTTTAAGTGCAATAAGCAGAACTTAGTCTGTCTTGAGCAAATCCTTTGCTGCGCCTACTTCGAAGAAGCTACAACGCTTAGGTGCAGGATAGCTTGTGCCTGCAACAACAGCAATAATGGTGTCTTCCTCGATTTGGCCTGACTCGATGAGTTGCTTCACACAGAGGGTGACAAGGGTATCGGTGTCTTGGATGATCTCAGCAATTGGCTCAACACGGACAGCGTGCTTGGCCATAAGTTGTCTACGGACACGTGCGTCGTGACTGAAGGCAAAGATAGGCTTACGAGAACGGAAACTAGAGATATGCTCTGCGGTTCTTCCTGATACAGTCGGCACAATGATCGCTCCCACATTGAGCTCCACAGCAGCCTCAAAAGCGCTTTTAGCGAAGAAGTATTCACGGCGTGAAGCTCCCTTTAGAGACTTGATGTTGTAAGGGTTTGTGTGAGGTCTGTTTTTCTTAAGGTCTAGCGAAACACGTGACATGGTTTGCACGGCTTCTACAGGATAGTCACCATAAGCAGTCTCTCCACTAAGGCAGGTTGAATCCGCTCCATCTAGGATGGCAGTGGCAATATCAGAAACCTCTGCACGAGTAGGGCGTGGGTTTTCAATCATGCTGTCAAGCATCTGAGTTGCGACGAAGGAAAGTTTACCTCTCTTAGCTGCCGCCTCGATCATGGTCTTCTGGATTAGAGGAACTTCTGCTGCTGGTACCTCCACAGCAAGGTCTCCACGAGCAACCATTACTCCGTCTGCGTGGTCGAGAATTTCTTCGATGTTATCGACCCCTTCACGGTTTTCGATTTTGGCGATAATCTTAATGCCTTGGCCACCATGAGCGTCTAAGACATTTCTCACTTGGAAGACATCTTCCTTAGATCTAACGAAGGAATGCGCAATGAAGTCGACATTGTTCTGAGCTGAGAAGATTAAAAACTGGTGATCTTTCTCTGTTAGGGTTGGGAGGTCAATGGATGTGTTAGGAACGTTTACACTCTTACGCTTTTTGATGATTCCAACGTTGTCAATGTTGCAGACGATGGCATCACTTTCTACTCTTTCTACGGTGAGACCTAATGACCCATCATCAATAAGGATTACTTTACCAACAGGTACTTCTTTGTGGAAGTTTGGGTAATCGACAGCGATGACATTATTTGCGTGGTCGTGTTTTGAGACATCTCCTGTGAGTTTGACTTTGTCACCAATCGCATATTCCTTTGGCTCATCGTCAAAGTTGATCGTGCGGATCTCAGGCCCTTTGGTATCGATCATTATGGCAATCTTGTCCGATACAGCTCTCACGTTGTTCATGGCAAACAAGGTGCCTGCCTCGTCTTGGTGAGCGGTGTTGAACCAAGCCACATCAAGCCCAGCCTCATAGAGATCTTGTAAAAATTCAGGTTCACATTTACGATCAGAGATTTTAGCTGTGATCTTTGTGTTTTTTGCGCGGTAATCCATAATAATGATTTTTTAAAGGCAGAGATATTAAATGACAGAAAAACATCTCTTCTTATAAAGATGTCTTGAGTTTGGGCAATCGTGTCAAGACGTAAACCTTGCAAAGAGGATTAAATCCGCAGTTAGATGATCCAAATGTCAAACAATCCCAGCTCTTTATTTAAAAAAGGTTTACGAATAAAGGTGGAGTGGTATGGCTCATAATAGAAATGAAAACATCTATCAGAATAAGTCAGCTCTTGCTTATGGTAGCAATAGTGATTGCAGGTTATCTGGCATTCCAAGCCTTGACAGGCTCTCAAGTCGCAGGGTGTGGGCCGAGTGAAGGTTGTGGTAAAGTCCTTTCTTCTAAATGGTCGAGTGTTCTTACTGTTCCTGTTTCTCTGCCAGGAATTGCAATGTATCTTGGACTTTTATTTACCTTGCCTAAGGCGCGACAGAATAAGGGGGGGGCAACAGTAGCACTGGCCTTGGCCTTCAGTATTATCTTTGGGGCGCTTTGGTTTACGGGTGTGCAAATGTTCTTGATCAAGTCTTATTGCGTTTATTGTTGTGCAACACACGCGATTGCGACGGTAGCGTCTCTTTTAGCTCTTAAGATTATTTGCTCCTCCACGTCTGTTAAGACCAGCCAAGGGAAGAAAATGGGCCGTAAGGAAATGGAGAGAAAGATCAAAAATGGAGCCCTTAAGCCTGAGGTTCTAACCACTTCGCCCAAGGTTCTTCCACCGCTTCTTATGGGGTTAGTTGCTGTCGCTGTTGGGGTGACCTTACAAGCAGTTGGGCCTGAGAAAGATCGTAGCGCAGTTGTCGCTCTGCCAGCTCCGACTTCGGACTCCAAGACAGTCTCAGCAGGTCAGCAAAACCTTATCAGCCTTTATCGAGATAATGCCCAAGGCCCTCTTAAAATCGGTTACGAAGGTGGGAAATATGGAATCGAAGATGGAATCTTACAGACCATCACTTTAGGAGCTCCAGTTGAGGGGCAGGAACCAATTCTTTTGACATACCTCTTTGATTGGACGTGTGATCACTGTAGATCCTTTCATCAGGAGCTACACGATCTATCTCAGAAGGATAAACCACTTGGGCTTAAGGATCAGTATATTATTCACCTTCTCCCTGCCTCATATGAATCTTCTAGTGAGGTTCTTCACCGTATTCTTCTCACGACTTACTATGATAAGCCAGAGCTGTATACAACTCTGGAAGACGGACTATATACGGGGAGGCTTGATCCACAGTTTAATCCTGTCCTAAATGAGATTAAAGATACATATGGACAAGATGCGTGGAGTGCGCTCGTGAGTAAGCA
>CAYUKP010000034.1:8389-13585 GCA_964445335.1 uncultured Verrucomicrobiales bacterium | reverse complement strand
GTATTTCAGATGAGGTATGGTAATATTAGAAGTCTGCCAGCCGATATCCTTCATGGCTAGAGGGGTAAGATCGAGGTCAGCTGTGTAGTCTCCTGTATCAAAAGGTTCCATCATTAGATTAGGAAACGCAGTAACATCCCAGTGTGAAATAGAAGACCCTATAGCAAGTGAAGACGGGGCGTAAAGTCGTGTTTTACTCAGAGGGTTGTCGGCATTGACCTGTAAAGCATTGGTAAACAAAGAAACTGACAACTCTGAATTGGTTAGTAAAAGCTCTTTTAAGGCTTCTCCAGTCTCAAATGTAACAAATATAGAAGGAATAGTTATCTCCCCCTCAGGGTCATCTCCACTTGGGGTAATGAGAAGGTTACCTTCTACATTATTAGCCAAAACTACACCAATAGCGCCGGCGTCTTGTGCTTTTTTAGTCTTTTCAGCAAAGGTGACAAGTCCTCTATCAATCAAAGCAATATTTCCCGATAACTCTGCAGGATTTGTTAGATCTTGAGCTGCATCTGAAATGGTTCCGTTCCCGTCGCCACCTGTGCCATCTAGGGCGAGTACGAGATTACCTGTTATCCCTGTTGATTCTAAAGTAGATCCATAAAGTGCTGAATTCGCAGTATATGTATTTGCTTCGGATGTCCCCGAAGTCAGATAACTTGTAAGGCCTGAGATAGCTCCATTCGTATGGACACCATTCCATACCACATTACCTGTATTTGTGGCAGAGAATAAACGCTCTGCATTGGACATCTCCCCCCAAGATTTGTTTAATGAAAGATCGTGAATTAAGGTTGAAAAGATATCGGGATAGCCTGAAGGGTCGAGACTTCCTCCTGTTTGGAGATCTATAATGGATGCAAACCCCAACCCATGCCCCAACTCATGAGTCATTGTATCAAATAAGCTAACAGTGAATGGAGGGGGCTCTTCATCGATACCATAAAACCATTTAAAGCTACTTGATGTAAATTGACGGTTATAATTAATAAAAATCACAACATCTCCATAGCCCTCTGCAATGTCCACCCCGAGAATACTATTTGCTAGAGCTATGGGATACAATACCTCATTTTGGGGTAAGGTCACCCCCCCTATATCCGTAGACACATCTACTAAACTAGAGGCAGCAGCAAGACCTACCTGAAAGTTTCCTGGAGACACTTCTTGTGGCGCACCAAAGTCAATACATCCAAAGTTTACCTGAATTGGGACATCACTCATCAAATACTGGCTCCATCTTTCTCCGGCAGCGATCAATACGTTATTTCTTAATTCACCTAGAGTCGTACCAGGGTTGTCACCAATGACTGATGGATCAAGATCTGAGGCAGGGGTGGAATCAGGATCACGATCTACTAAAGGCGTTCCACTAATAGCAGCCGAATACGCATCCGTTAATTGAATGAATTCAAACGTCGCATTGCTGGCTCTGCACACAAAAGGGATAAAACCACATAAAAAAAGCAGTATTCTACAATAATTCATTTCACAAGGATTGGACTGTTTTTGAGTTGATTCCTAATCTGTCCAGCGGAGGTGCCACAAGTAGTCGTCACCTTTCCATCCGCTGAGATGGTCGCAACGGAAACGTGATTGAAGCGATGATTTGAGTAATGGAGGGTTAATCCATTGGGCAGGGTCTGAGTAGTAATATACTTGGGGTCACGAGCAGTTAGCTTACGCAGTGCCTTATTCTTAAACACCACATGGTGTGGAGCCCCCGCTTTATGTGGAATACCACAGTCTTTGCAGAGTGCAAAGAGGCTATTCTGGAGCGGCGTGATCTGAGGATCACGATCATCCTCTACGTCTACATCCGTTGCCTCTCGTATAGAAGTCGTAGATAAGTCCAAGGGTGCTTCGGGTGGCGTAGCATTGAGTAAAGATTCACTTGATGGCGTAGGCCTCCTGCGTAGAAAGACCGTCACTATACAAAAGAGAATGAGGAATGGTAAGAAGCGTTTGATGGGTAATAAAGAGTGTTTTGCTCACAAAAAATAAAACATTTCTCAGAAAAATTCAAACCATTCCTACTTTAAAAGAAAAAACGCCTGTTAAAAATTTATTTTTAACAGGCGTCAAAGGTAACTCAAGGATTACTTGAGATTAGATGAATGCGCTTACTTCTTAAAGTACTTCACGACACCTGCGAACTTCTTAGCTCCGATGCCTTTGATGTTGCCGAGGTCGGTGACGCTTTTGAATGGACGTGCCCCTTTGATGCTTTGCGCGGTTTTTTCACCAATTCCAGGAATCGCAACTAGCTCTGCATTCGTTCCTGAATTAAGAGTCTTAAGCATGGCTTTGGATTGAGTCGCAGAGAGTGAACTCGCGGACTTTTTCATACCTTCCAAAGTCTTTTTATCAGGAGTGGAGATACCTGAGCTTTTGGAAGCCTTTTTGAGAGTGCTGTCAGCCTTAGACTTTGCGGATGATGTTGCGTTCTTTGCGGAAGAGCTTGCAGCCTTCGTGGTGGATGTCGCTTTACTTTTGACCTTGTCTTTTGTTTTGCTGACTTTAGCAGAAGCCTTTTCGAGAGTTGTCTTAGCCTTTGAGGTCGTAGCCTTTTTATCAACGTCTTTCGCCAGAGCTGGTGAGAACGTGGCGAGAAGAGAAACAGCAGCTACGGTACATAATTTAGTAAATGTCATCGGCTTTTTAGATAAAAATTGGAGGCGAGAAAGTCACTACTTTTCTGGAGAGAGTTTAAATGAAGAGATGTTTTTTCTAGTTGAAGAGTCGAGGGTTTGGCCTTAGGTAAAGCGCACTTACTCATCATGACCTCTCGTAACTTACTCTTTCATGATACCGCCCTCGACCTTTCTGGAGGAGAGACGTTGGATCACTATCACCTTTGTTATTCAAAATATGGAGAGTGGAATGCAGATAAGTCGAATGTGATTCTGCTCTTCCACGCCTTATCTGGTAGCCATAATGTGACGGGAGTAGACCCTGTAGGGCCAGAGGGAAATTCCTACTGGAATGAGGATTGCCATCAAGGGTGGTGGCCTGATTTGGTAGGGGAAGGTAAGGCAATGGATACAACAAAATATTGTATTATTTCCTTTAACTACCTCGGGGGCTGCTATGGTAGCTTAGGTCCCTCCTCGATCGATCCTGAGACGGGTAAACCGTTTGGAGGACGATTTCCCGCGATTGCGATTGAAGACCAAGCGAAGGTCGCACATAGACTACTGACTTCGCTGGGAGTTGAGACCCTACATGCCGTGGCAGGACCTTCGGTAGGAGGCTTGTGTGCCTTATCGTTTGCGACAACCTATCCAGAAATGTCACCTCGGGTGGCCTTGTTTGCGAGTGGTATTAAGACGACCGTTCTGACACGATTAGTGTTGTTTGAGCAAATTATTGCGATTGAGAATGATCCACACTTCAAGGCTGGAGATTATTATGGAGGGGAACGCCCTTGGTTAGGGCTGGCTCTCGCACGTATGATCTCACATAAGACCTTTGTCCACATTGACACCTTTCAAAGGAGAGCACGTAAGGACATTAAGCAGCATGAAGACATCTTAAGCTGGTATAAGCTGCGCGACCCCTTCCAGAGTTATATGCTCCATCAGGGGAAGAAGTTTGTGCAACGGTTTGACTCCAATACCTACTTACGGATCAATGACATGTGGAGCCGGTTCAACCTGTTACAAGATGCGGAAGGAAATGAGCGGAATGAAGTCTTTAAGAAGTCAAAGGAGCTCAATCAGAAATTCTTAGTATTTTCGATCGATTCCGACTTCTGCTTTTATCCTGAGGAACAACGTGAACTCGTAGATGCACTAGAGGCAGCGGAGCTAGAAGTGACGTATCTAACAGTACATTCCGATAAAGGTCACGACTCCTTTTTATTAGAGCCAGACCTGTATTCGCCTCACTTGAGACATTTATTAGAAAACTAATTCATAAAGGAGGCGCCCTGCATTTGAGAGCCCTCCTGTAGTAGCTTTAACTCACTGGAGTGAGTTCTAACTCGCTGATGATGTCAGCCTGAATGTGATCGAAGTGCCCATTACTCATGGTTACCAGAATGTCGTTTGGCTGAATGTTTTCACGTAAATACGTAAGGATGTCATCATTGGTGTCCTGTAGGACAGAGGAGACACCTAAGTTATTAATTTCTTCCACAACTTTCGGGGCATCCATGAAGTCTTCAATATTATCATTGTGACGGAAAGGAGGCACCTTAAGGATCGCAAGGTCTGCATCCTTGAAGGATGCCGGATAGTTCGCCTCAAAGGACTTTCTCCTACTAGAGTTTGAGCGCGGCTCAAAGAGCGCAATAAGGCGGTGTTGGCCTTTCGGGTAGCGCTTTCTCAATCCTTCAAGCGTAACGTCTACAGCGGTAGGATGGTGCGCGAAGTCATCAATAAGCTCGATGCCTTTCGTAGCAGAGGATGCGAGCAGCTCTTGACGCTTCTTCATGCCTCTGAACTTAAGAGTAGCAGCCTTAAATGCGTCTAGAGAAATGTTGTTTTCGAGAGATACTCCTAAAGCGGCTGCGATGTTCAGACAATTATGAAGCCCTGTGAGAGGGGTCTCTAGGGTACAGATGGTTTCACCATTCAGGGTAAACTGTAAGTTTTGGAATGCATTCTGACTCTCTAGTGAAGTGACTTGAAGGTCTGCGCCTTCGCCAAATCCATATGTTACGACTTTACACGCACAATGCTCCTTGAGCTTCACTGCATCATTGTCAGCACAGAGGAAGGCTACGCCATCTTCTGGCATTTGTTCTACGAGATAACGGAATGCGGTAAAGTAATCTTCTTCGTCACGATAAATGTCTGTGTGATCAAGCTCTAGAGACGTTACAATCAGGTGCTTGGCATTGTAGTGTAAGAACTTCGGACGCTTATCAAAGTAAGCTGTATCATACTCATCGCCTTCGATAAGGAAAGACTTACCTGGGTTTGCCATGTAGGCCGTGCTCTCTCCTTGGACGACACCTCCAACGAGAAAGCTTGGATCAACTCCTGCATCTAAGAAAATCTTGACGAGAAGCCCCGTGGTCGTGGTCTTCCCGTGAGTTCCCGCCACCACGATAGAGTCTTGCCCGCCCATAACAAAGTGGGAGAGGGCTTCTGCAACCGAAATGTAAGGCTTACCTAAACGTCTGGCGGCCTCAGCTTCGATGTTATCTGGTCCAACTGCATTTCCGACAACTACAAGATCAGCAGC
>CAYUKP010000034.1:3613-8289 GCA_964445335.1 uncultured Verrucomicrobiales bacterium | reverse complement strand
ATGCAATGGTTTAGAATGAGATTCTCAACGAAAGAATGGTAAAACCTTCAAAACCAATGATTTTGGTGGGAAAATTTTACTTCATTTTGAAGCGTTGACATTTCATCTCCTGTTAATAAATAAAATATAAACCCCTACGTAAAAGAGACTTAAGACGATTTCACTACAAGTGGCATTAGAAGAGCGTCCTTATAAAGTAACTTCAATATACAAGCCTCTTATGAGACTGTATAGGGAAGCACAACTTTTATAGTGAGATATAATATGGATGCATCTATCCTTTGTTTTAGGTTCAGTGATCTTGGGGAAGATTTCGGAATACAAGACAGGGGGTAGGTGTTTTTCATTTGCCATGATGCAGGATTTCCATTTGATCTTTCTTATCTATGGAGACACAGAATGCATTAGAAATTGTTTCGTATAAACTAGGTCTAAAGTTAGGTAAGGAGGCGTTGAAAGACCCTGTTCTACTTCCCGATATCATTAATCAGGCCATAAAAGATAAAGCAAATTGCGACCAGAAAAGTATTGGCTTGAGAGATTACATGACCGCAACAAAAGTTGTCCAGACCTTACGGTTAGAGCACCAGAAACAGCAGGGTTACGATTGGCTCACTGAGATTGGCCAAGAGGAAGGGGTCACCACCACAGCTTCTGGATTACGCTATAAGGTCATCAAAGAAGGCAGTGGTCAAAAGTGTTGGGCTGGAGCCACTGCAAAGGTGCACTACGAGGGTAAATTACAAGACGGGACAGTCTTTGACTCCAGTTACACGAATGGCCAACCTGCGAGCTTTCCCGTGCGAGCGGTAATCAAAGGCTGGCAAGAAGGTTTAGAACTCATGACTGTAGGAAGCCATTATCAGTTCTATATCCCCCAAGAACTTGCTTATGGAGAGCGAGGGGCGGGATCTGATATCCCCCCTTACTCAGCTCTTTTCTTTGAGGTGGAGCTACTCGCCGCCTTTTGATAAAAAGTTATCTAAAGAAGCCTTGATAAATCCTGCAAATAGCGGATGCGGCTTATTTGGCTTAGACTTGAATTCCGGATGGAATTGGGCAGCCAAATAAAATGGGTGCTCAGGAATCTCGATAATCTCCACAAGGTCTTCCTTAACAGAGACAGAAGAGATACAGAGTCCCTTTTCACTTAAAGTCTCTTTATAGTTTGAGTTAAACTCATAGCGGTGACGGTGACGCTCACTAATGTTGCTCACTCCACCATAGAGTTGAGATGCAAGAGTTTCTGGGAAGAGGGTTGCTTCACATGCGCCCTTTCTCATAGTTCCGCCTTTACTCTCAATTTCTTGTTGCTCTTCTTGGAGGCAAATAATTGGGTGGGCGCAGTTTTTGACAAACTCCGTAGAGTTCGCCCCCTCAAGTCCACAAACGTTTCGAGCAAATTCGATGGAGGCTATTTGCATTCCTAGGCAAATGCCGAAAAATGGAATTTGTTGTTCACGCGCATATTGAGCCGCTTGAATTTTTCCTTCAGTTCCTCTGTCTCCAAACCCACCGGGGATCAAAATCCCGTGAATATCGCCAATGACTTCAGCGGCGGAGCTTTTCTCGATATCTTCCGCGTCGATTCTAATGACATCCACTCCTGTATAGTGATGAGCCCCAGCATGTGTAATAGATTCGTAAATTGACTTATAGGCATCTTGGAGTTCGATATATTTCCCAACAACTGCAATTTTTATTTCATACTTAGGATTAATGACCTTATCGACAAAGGCCTCCCATTGAGTAAGGTCTGGATTGTGAATATCTAAGCCTAGCTTTGAGACAACGAGGCGATCAACGAAATGCTTTCTTAGATTAAGGGGGCCCTCATAAATTGTGTGATCAACATCAGAAAAAGGAATCACAGCCTTCTCCTCCACATTACAGAACATGGCGATTTTGCGACGATTTTCCTCATCAAGCTCATCTTCGCTTTCTACCCGACAAGCAATCACATCGGGCATAATGCCAATTTCGCGAAGCTTCGCTACGGACTGTTGCGTGGGTTTCGTTTTGACTTCACCCGCAGCTCGGAGCTTAGGAAGAAGTGTCACATGAATGAAACAAACGTTTTCTCGCCCGACCTTAAGTGCAAACTGTCGTAGAGCTTCTAAGAAAAGATGTCCTTCGATATCTCCTACCGTCCCTCCTATCTCGGTAAGTAAAATATCCACATCAGGATTACGCTTAGTAACCTCGAACAGACGATCTTGAATCTCATCAGTCACATGAGGAATGTATTGAACAGTTTTGCCGAGATAATCTCCCTTACGCTCCTTGCGAATCACAGAATCAAAAACTTGCCCAGAAGTCAGGTTATTAAACCGTGATAGTACACCTGAGGTGAACCTTTCGTAGTGTCCTAAATCCAAGTCACATTCTGCTCCATCATCTAAAACATAGACTTCCCCATGTTGAAAAGGGCTCATTGTCCCAGGGTCAACGTTTAGATAAGGGTCAAATTTCTGCATCATGACCTTCAAGCCTCTTTGTTCTAATAAAGCTCCTAAAGATGATGCGGCTAAGCCCTTGCCTAATGAGGAGACCACACCTCCTGTCACAAAAACGTATTTCATAGTGCGCGATGTTTCAGATTGTTCCATATAACTTAGTTTTGGTTCGAGTAATTCTCATAGTGCACTTTTTCTTCCAAATGCCTCCAGAGAGAAGCCTAAATAAACCCTTCTATACCTCAAGTTTTTAAAAAACTAATTGAAGAACAAGCTTTCCCTATGGTCTTAGACCATTCATAAGAAGCAAAAATTTCTTTATGACGCCAAACGAATTAACTTCCGCATTTACGATATGGGACTGGTTAGTAGTCGCTCTATACATGGTATTTACGACATGGTTGGGACACAAGCTTTCAGGTAATCAATCTTCTATTAAGGATTTCTTTCTTGGTGGTCGCACCCTTCCATGGTGGGCTGTTTCGGGCTCTATCATTGCAACAGAAATTAGTGCACTGACCTTTATTGGGGTGCCTGGAGGAGTTTATGCAGCCAAAGGGGACTGGACTTATCTACAATGGGGGATTGGGTCTATTATTGCTCGCTTTGTCGTTGGATACTTCCTCGTACCTTTGTATTACAAAAAGGAGATTTATAGTCCTTATGACTTCATGGGGGATCGATTGGGAGAAGGAGTCAGGCGTTTAGTCACGGGACTTTTCTCCATTGGTGCTATCTTAGGTCAGAGCGTCCGCGTCCTCGTAACAGCTCTGATTTTATACGCCGTGACAGGCATAGACCCTAGGCTTTGCATCGGGATTATTAGTATCTTTGCGGTAGGTTGGGCTGTAATGGGTGGTATGCAGACTGTGATTTGGACTGATGTTATTCAGTTCTGTCTCTTTATCTTTGGAGGATCTCTATCATTTCTATGGTTAGTAGGCGAATTAGGCTGGAGCGAAATCCATCAGCTTAATCAAGTCATCCTTGAGGGGGGGGCGATTGATAAAACCAAGTGGCTTGATCTGACCACTCCTTTTGAAGACCCTACATTACGATTTACATTTTGGGTTGGAGTGGTTGCGATGCCATTTCAAAATGTGGCGGCCTTTGGGGTAGACCAACTCAGCACGCAACGTATGTTCTGTTGTAAGAATGCCCAGGACGCACGTAAAGCCATTTGCTGGAGTAGCATTTCCATTTTAATCACACTTTTAATGCTCGCTGTCGGATCTGGGCTTTTTGCATGGTATCAGGTCAACCCACCGTCGGAAGCTATGGCAGAGTTCTTTGCGAAAGACTCAAACAATGTCTTTCCTGTTTGGATTTCCACCGTCTTACCAGTCGGCTTATCTGGGCTCATTCTCTCAGGAGCATTCGCTGCGGCTATTTCAAGTTTGGATTCAATTTTAGCCGCCTTATCACAGACCAGTTTATCAATAATTGTCGGACGTGAGCGCATGGAATCTGAAGCGGGGAGTCAACGTATGGTTCAGCTCTCACGTGTTGCGGTCGTCATATGGGGATGTATTCTCTGCGCCTTCTCGGTTCTGTTATGGTATCTTTATGAAGCCAATCCTGATGATAAGAACCTCATTGGCCTAGCCTTTGGAATGGTAGCTTATACCTTTGGACCACTCTTAGGAATCCTCCTTGCCTCATTACTCCCTATCAGACCTCACGTTTCGGGGCTTATTGTTGGATGCTTAGGATCATTCTTAATCGTGGCATTCTTTAGACCAGAATTACCAAACCTCTTAAACTTCTTAAACTACAAGGAAGGAGCTGATTGGATTTTGGCCCACCGCCCGAAACTCGCTTCAGAATGGTTTTTCCCCATTAATGCATCCATTACATTAGGATGCGCGGTTCTATCTAGCATGATCAGAAAGCCACGCTAAAGCTCAATAGTAGACGTTTGTAACCAAAGAATGTTATAGAGACTTTTTTAAAAAAAGAGCTGTCACTCTCAGACATTCTCATTATGCATAAAAAACAATGCCTCCTCAGAAGAATTCCCCATCTCCTATCCAGTCTGAAAATTCAGACTCTCATGCGCTATGGGAGCGTGTTTCTGAACAGCTAAGGGAACGGCTCGGTGAGGAGACCTTTAAACGGTGGTTCAGTCAGGCTGACGTTATTCTAGTTGATAAGGTCGCCCATATCAAACTGGAGTCTGACACGCACACTCTATGGGTTGAAACAAACTTCGAGCCAGAA
>CAYUKP010000034.1:0-3513 GCA_964445335.1 uncultured Verrucomicrobiales bacterium | reverse complement strand
AGCCTCAAGAAGTTAAGGCCGTAACCGTAGAAAAAGATCTCACAACCTTAATTAAGAAATCTGGTTTAAACCCTGATAAGAGCTTTGAAAACTATGTGGTAGGGTCTAACAACCAATTTGCCGACGCCGCGTGTCGTGCTATTGTGTCTGGAGTCGCCAAAGGGTATAACCCCTTCTTCTTACACTGTCCTCCAGGCTTAGGTAAGACCCACTTAGTGCAAGCATTGGGACAAGAGTTTCTGCGACAAGATCACACAAAAAAAGTCGTATATCTCACAGGAGAAAAGTTTACGAATAATTATATCGAAGCTGTAAGGAAAGGCACGACAGATGCCTTTAGGAGAAGATATCGGAAGGTTGATATGCTCATTCTTGATGACATTCAATTCCTAGCAGGTAAGGGGAAATCACAAGAGGAATTTTTCCACACCTTCAATACACTCCTAGAAACCCAAGGACAGGTTGTATTAACCAGTGACCGCCCTGCCAACGAGGTGCAGACATTTGATACGCGTTTAAGTAGCCGCTTTGAAGCAGGCCTGACCGTATCCATTGCACAACCAGACTTTGAGACACGAGCCGCAATCTTGCAGGCAAAAATTAAGGAACTACAAGTCGAAGTCCCAGAAGATGTCATTCACTTCATTGCAGAAAAGGTGAAAACCAATGTTAGGAGACTTGAAGGAGCTCTTGCAAGAGCTGCCACTCATTGCTCCCTAGCAGGTGAAACACTCACTCTACCGGTTTTAGAAGAATTACTAGCAGACATTCTCAGACAAGAAAGCATCCAAAAAGTAACAGTCGAACGCATCCAAAAAGTAGTAGCTGCGCATTTTGACATCCGCCTAGCTGACATGACCAGCCGCAAACGCCCAGCCAATATTGCCAAGGCTCGTCAAATCGCGATGTTTTTAAGCAGAGAAATGACCCAAAATTCTCTAGCAGATATTGGTGGGCTTTTTGGAGGCAGAGACCATGGAACTGTTATTCATGCCTGCAAGAAAATCCAAAGCGACTTAAAAGTAGACAACTATATTAAGGGCGAAATTCAGTTCATCCGGACGAAGCTCGCGCGTTAGATTGGACATTAACTCAGCTTAAACTTTGGAATTTCTTTCTATGAGAGCTTGCTATTGGCTCCATAAAGGTGAATGATTGGAAAAGTATTGTTCTTACATGAAATTTAAAATTGCAAGAGAAGTCTTACTCTCCGGTCTACAGGATGTAATTCATGTAGTAGGATCGCGAAGCACCCTGCCTATTCTTTCTAATGTGTTAATTGAAGCCTCTAAAGGCCAAATTAAGCTGTCAACGACCGACCTAGACGTTGGGGTCAGTGGGTCAGTAGAAGCAACCGTAGAGGTTGAAGGAAAGACAACACTACCTGTCAAAAGGCTTGCAAGTATTATAGGTGCACTGCCTGCATCTGAGGTTGAGATTGTCGTAGATAGTAAAAATGTGGCAAGTATCAGCTGTGGTCCAAGTTTCTTTAAGATTATGGGGCTTCCTGAAGATGAGTTCCCTCCAATGCCTATTTTTGAAGAATGCCAAATCTTTAAACTTTCGCAATCACAGTTAAAAGAAGCCTTAAAGAAAACATCCTATGCCATTTCAACAGATGAGTCCCGTTATGTTCTGAATGGAATCTTCCTTTCCTTCCATGACCAAAAGCTAACACTTGTGGCAACAGATGGGAGACGCCTAGGGATGATCGAACATACCCTAGAATATCCTGAAGGCCAAGATTGTGATATTATTATTCCAACAAAGGCGGTAGCAGAGCTCCAGAGAAAACTCTCTACAGAAGGAGAATTGACTCTTCTTCTGAAGGACAATCAAGTATGTTTCATTGTCGATCAGACCGTTATCGTCAGTAAATTGATCGAAGGTAGCTACCCAAATTACAAACAAGTAATACCTGGAAAAGCTCTTGAAACACTAGAAATTAACCGAGGCATTCTGCTAGACGCAACGAAGAGGGTCGCTCTCCTAGCCTCAGATAAAACGAATTCGATAAAATTCGAATTTAAAAGTGGAGAGATCGTACTTTCGACAAATACCCCCGATGTTGGCGAATCGACAGAATCGATTCCCTACCCTTACGAAGGCAAGGAATTCGCAATAGCCTTTAATCCAGACTTCCTAATGGCTCCTCTCAAAAACGTTAATGACGAGACTGTCTTCTTAGACTTAATTGACGAAATGAGTCCAGGGGTTATTAGAACAGGTACAGACTTTCTCTACGTGCTGATGCCTATGCGGGTGACAAACTAACAAGGCCACCGCTCAACACTACCTTCTCTTCACAAAGCCCTGTTTCCATCAGGGCTTTTTTGATCGTAAAATTTTGGAAGCGGACGCTCATCCGAGTAATATTGATGAAAGACTGGACAAGCTGACCCAGAAATGGGGGGCACAAGCCAACTCCAGTCACCAGGGACATTCCTTTGGCATTTTTTCTCAGACTTTAAATGCTTCATAAATTGCTCTGACGCCGTATGATGATCAATAATGGTCACTCCTGCTAACTTATAAGAATACAAAACTGCCGTATTCAGTTCGATAAGAGCACGGTCTTTCCAAAGGCTATGTTTAGAGCGTATATCTAACGCCATCCGTTCCGCAATTTTAGGAAGCATATTGTATCGAGCCGTGTCACCAAAATTTCTAGCCGCAATTTCCGTCCCCATATAATACCCACTAAAGGGAGCGCAGGTATAATTTAAGCCTGCGACTCTACAAAGCTTGTTCGATACGGCAGGAAGAGCAATCCACTTCAATTGAAACTCTTCAAACCATGTATATGTTGGGTGCACAATTGGAACCTCTAGCACATACTCAGAAGGGATCGAAAACCATGTCAACTTGCCCGCAGCGTCTTCAATAATAAGAGGTAGCACATCAAAGGGGCTGAGCGGAGAAGGAGGTATCCAACCTGCTTTCAGAGCTAAGTCTGTCAGCTTTACTTGCTCAGGGTCTCCTATAACTTCTCCTGAAGCGAGGGAGTATCCTGCATAACGAATGAGCTGATCATTAAGGATTCGAAATCTGTTACTCATATCTTCGTGAGGAAAAAACGTCATCGTTGGAATGATTTTCCCTTTATTCGTCGAATAAGATAAATGCCTGAGACAAGACTCAAAAACCTCTAAGGGGGTGCTCACCTCCTGCGCATCAAAACACTTAAGGCTTTTCCACGGAAGCCGGCCGATGCAACGCTCACTGTTACGCCACGCCAACCTTCCAGCCCAGGTGATTTCCTCGGAGTTAAGAGAAAGTTGCGCAGGAGTAGAAGAATGCTTAAGAAAATATACCTTACGATCTAAGGTAGAGCGACCTGTCTCCTGAGACAAGTTATCAAAAAAGTCATAAATTTCAGATACGTTTGAAAGGTTAGCATTCATATGAAGTCTGCGAGTATATTAAAATACAACCTTATAGGTTTGAAACAATTGTTATCGTAATTTTAGAAAAAAGATCATCATGTCAATTTTTCGCAATAAAGAAGAACAT
>CAYUKP010000033.1:1493-13872 GCA_964445335.1 uncultured Verrucomicrobiales bacterium | reverse complement strand
AGATTGTATAAACCCTGCTACTACTCGATAAATTTCTACGATTTATGTTTACCCCAGGTTGGAAAAAAGAAGCTAAAAATGTCTATAAGGCTGGTCAGAAGTTCCTTAATTACAAAAGGGATCTGTTAAAAGACAATCAAATAGCTGAGATCCAGGCAAGGTTGTCCGATTTGAAAACAGCTCAAAAAGGGTGGGGTAAAGTAGCTAAGAAAGAGACTGCTGAGGCAGTGCGGCAGTTAGATAATACCTGTGAGCATGCCTTACCCAAAAAGCATCACCAGAGCGGGTTGGCAGAAAATATAGAAGTTATCTTCGTCTCTCTCGTTGTAGCCTTAGGGATTCGGTCGTATTATTTACAGCCCTTCCGTATTCCTACTGGCTCCATGCAACCTTCGTTGAATGGAGTCATTTGTAAAAGCTCTGACCGTGCAGAATGGCCTAATATTTTTGTGAGGACTTCACAATTGTTTCTTAAGGGGAGAGGGTATGTTTACAAAGAAGCTTCTAAAAATCTAATCGTGCCAGCGGAGGTGGTGAATTCTCTCTCCAGAGGTCAGATGCCTGAGAATTTTATTGGGCAAAATTCAGGGATATGGAAGCCCTTACAAACCTTTCATACGGTGTCTCAGATCAATTTTTCTAATATGCTAGTGAATTGTCACGGGGTGCCAGCTAGTGATCTTGTTAATAACCCTGAGTTTAATATATTTAAAGTCATCGCAGAAAAGGGCGTCAGGTTGCCTTCTGGAGCCATTGAGATTCCCAAAGGGACGGTCTTTTATTCAGGTTATACGGATTCAGGAGATTTAATTTTGGCAGACAAGGTGTCCTATCACTTTCGTAAGCCACGCAGAGGTGAAACCTTTATTTTTGACACAAGGGGCATCGATACAGAAGCGGGTATGTTGAGTCGTTCTCGTCTAGCAGCACAAACTGCGGCTACCCATTATATTAAGCGTTGTGTCGGATTGCCTGGAGATACATTGAGCATCCAAGAGCCGAATCTTATCGTTAATGGAAGTCCAGGAGCTGAACCTTGTATCAAAAGAGTTCAAGACCGTAAAGGTCTCTATGCGGGGCCTGGTTATACTCTAGCGGATTCTAAGCATTACCCTAAAGCTCCTATGATTAAGGAGTCTGATGTTTTAGAGCTGAAGCGTGACGAAAAAGAGTGGTATCACTCGCAGTATGCGGCGATGGGTGATAATACACAAAACTCTCTTGATTCTCGATACTGGGGTCCATTAGAGGAGTTTAATGTAGTGGCTCCAGCGTTCATTTCACTTTGGCCTATTACGTCGGGGCATTGGGGGCTGATTAAGTAGAACTTTTTTGTATCAATTTCCTTAACCTTTCATCTTATGAGTCATTCACCAAGAATTGCAGAAGTTATTACTAAGCAGTCCAAATCTAATCTAGCTTTGGCTCTGCGTAGTCTCCCAAAAGAACGTAGAAATGATGTGGTGACGTTTTATGCTTTCTGTAGAATTGTAGATGACATTGCGGATGATTTGGATACGGCAGCCGAAGAGAAGGCTATTGCCCTTAACCATTGGAAGAATGGACTAAGTCATGGGTTTGACTCCCCAACCGAAATAGAAAATGAGGTTGTTGCTTTGCGTGATAAATATGGCATTCCTAACGACCTTTTTATTGATTTAATTAGTGGTTGTGAAATGGATCTCGAGCCTCTGCGGTTTCAGCAGTGGGAAGACTTGCAGAAATACACATATAAAGTAGCAGGGGTTGTTGGACTGATCTCTCTATATATCTTTGGGGCAGACCCTGAGCGATCCAAAGATTATGCTCTAAAGCTTGGGCATGCTTTACAACTTACCAATATTCTTCGTGATGTAGGAGAAGATTTAGATAATGGTTCTCGTATTTACCTGCCTTTGGCAGATCTCGAAAAGTTTGATTACTCGGAGGCTGACTTACTTAACAAAGTCTACGATGAACGCTTTATTGCATTGATGGAGTTTCAATACAATAGAGCACTTTGTCTTTATAAGGAGGCAATTGATTCGCTACACCCCACAGATTACAAGGCTCTCAAAGCTGCCCGTATTATGGGAACGATTTATTCGACTCTTTTAGAGAAAATTTCTACTCAATCATTTCAGGTTTTTCATCAACGCATCAGCATTAGCAAAACAAGAAAGGTTCTTATTCTTTTGAAGGGAATGGCCTCATAACATCTTATTATTTATGAAATACGTTACTATTGTAGCCTCATTACTTTTGGCATTAGTGCTCTCGAACTGTTCTATCTCAGGAGATTTATCAGGGGGGACTAGGATACCTTCGATGTCTGGGCCAAATAAAGAGGCGAGGGATGCTCAAATCAAGGCAGAGCCTAAAGGGAATTATTATGTAGGACGAAGGTACTATGTCGAGAAGACCCGCTTCTGGGGCTATGTGCGTAAGCCGAGACAGTCGTGGTCCAAGGCGCAACTCGTTATATTTAATGAGAAGTCAAAGAGGTCTCCTGACAGATTTTCGGAAAATGGAATAGGTAATCAGCGCTATGGATTTGATACCAACTATGAATACAAGCTTAATGGACATTTTTCTGGCGAGAAGGTGTACGAACCCAATAGTAATCAAATTTTGCCAGAGTTTGTTTTAAAAGGATATGAAGTTTTAGATAAAGATCCAGGTTGGTTATTTAGTCCATCTGACAAATACGACCCTAAGCGCGTTACATTACGTCCTTAACTCTTTGAGTTACCTATATGAAGTGCAAAGCATGTTGACTCCGCTTGCTATTTTTATTGGTGGTGGGATTGGTGCAGTTGGGCGTTGGGCTTTGACCCAACTGATGTCTCACTACTGTCCGTTTTTACCCTATGGTATTGTGATGTGTAACATCATTGGGAGCTTTCTTATAGGGCTTCTCTATGGATATTTTCCCAAACCTAGCCTTCTCATTTCCACCCTAACAATTGGGGTTTTAGGAGGTTTTACAACCTTTTCCTCCTTTGCCTTAGATGGGATGAAGCTGATCGAGCAACATCAGTGGTTCCCGTTTTTTCTCTACATAACACTTTCGGTGTTTTTAGGTCTTGGAGCATGCCATGTAGGTTACACACTAGCGAAGTGAAATTAGTTTTAAGATAGGGTTTCTATATAAATTGTGACTATAGGTTAGGTCTTTTGACTCTATATTTTTAAATAAATGAGACAAATGACACCTAATATAGAAGGAGGGTACCAATCAGTTTTAGATACTTGTACATGCCTCCATACCAAAATGGCATCTAGAACTTTGACAAACCTCTATGATAAGCATTTGGCCGGAACATCTATTAATTCTGGTCAGTTTTCAATACTCGTAAAGATTTCGATCCTTGGAGCACCAACCTTAAATATGTTAGCAGAAGATCTAAACCTTAAAAGTTCCACTATTAGTAGAGCATTGGCTCCATTAGAGAGGGACGGCTTTATTTCTATGGCGCCGGGGATGGATAAAAGAACGAGATGTGTAAAGTTGACAGAGAAGGGGAAGGGAACGATAGAAAAGTGTCTTCCTCGCTGGAATAAGGCTCAAGAAAAGTTATTGAGCCAACTTGATGAAGCTGAGATAACACATTTGCTCTCAGCATTACAAAAACTTAGTCAGATAGCTTATTAAGCTTGGAGAGTTAGGCGCTCATCTGACTCTAGGATGGCGCTCAGGTTACTCCAACCATTAGGGACTTGGAGATTAAATACACGAAGGTATAGAGTGGTCATTACGTTACCGTATTTTTCTAGGAGTGTATCAACGGCCTTTTGCAGATTATTATCCTCTAGAACTTCAGGCAGATTCCCTTCAACAAAGCCTTCTCCGTTATGCTTGATTTCGAGCGTGTCACAGGCCGTTACAAGGATTTCGGACTTGGCTTTCATAAACCACATTTGTAAGAGGTGCTCTCCAATTTCAGAGTTTTGCTTAAACTTCAAGGTCTGGTGCATCCACTTTATTTGCTCGGCGATAGGTTTTTTCTGAACGAACTGTGCGCGAAGCTTTTTGCTTTGAGCTAGCGTGGCGAGGCTGGTTTTATAGACTTCGCGGTCTTCATCTCTGAAATATGTTAACATTTCATTAACGATGGCAGGGTCGAGTGATTTATATATTTCGTATGATTTCACAATCTTAGGTTTTCTCTTCCTTTAGCAAAGACATCGGGCAATTGATTTGCAAGACCAAAACAAGCTTTGCCTCTGTCTTGTTGTAGAGGCCACTGGTTGTTTTTTGTTCTGTTCCTACAGAAGCGTATTGTTCTTTTGCGTTAAAGCAGAACCTCACGAGGTTTAGCTCCATCAGCTGGCCCGACGTAACCACGTTGTTCCATGATATCTATTATTCGAGCTGCTCGATTGTAGCCCAAACGCAAGCGACGTTGGAGGAGTGAAGTGCTGGCTTTGCCTTCTTGTTGAACGACCTCCAAGCATTTCTCTAGGAGCTCTTCATCGGCAGAAGACAACTCACTATCATCTGAAGGGTCACTACTAGCTTCGATACTTTCCTGAACCGCGCGTTCAAATTTTTGCTCCGTTTGGTCAGAGCAAAATTGCACAATATCTTCTACCTCCTCATCAGATACAAAGGCACCTTGAGAACGTTCGAGCTTAGCGCTCCCTGGTGGAAGGAAGAGCATATCTCCTTTACCAATGAGTTTTTCTGCCCCTCCTGCATCTAAGATAACGCGGCTATCGATCTTTGATGAGACTTGAAAGGCGATTCTACTAGGAATATTTGCCTTAATGATTCCCGTGACAACATCTGCTCTAGGAGTTTGCGTGGCTACAATCAAGTGCATGCCTGCAGCTCTCGCTTTTTGTGCGATCCTAGCGATAGAAAGCTCTACATCCGCAGGTGCTGTCTGCATTAAGTCTGCAAGCTCGTCTATGATAATGACAATGTAAGGAAGGGTGTCAGGTATGACATCCTCGTCTTGTTCTGGGTATCCAGCCATGTCTTCATCATGTTTAGCTTCTGGTCCTAGTTCTCCATCCTCAAAGGCTTTAGCAATGGACTCGATTTGATCTAAATCTACGGGGATGTCGATCTCTTCTTTTACTGGAGGTTGTGAGGCCTTTTTAGGGCGTACGCGTTTGTTAAAGCTATCGAAGTTGCGCACGCGACATTTGGCAAATAGCTTATAGCGTCTCTCCATTTCATTTACACACCATTTTAGAGCCGCGACTACTTTATTAGGGTCCGT
Organism: uncultured Verrucomicrobiales bacterium; assembly: GCA_964445335.1. Classification (GTDB taxonomy): domain Bacteria; phylum Verrucomicrobiota; class Verrucomicrobiia; order Verrucomicrobiales; family Akkermansiaceae; genus WTJZ01. The sequence continues at coordinate 8,662 of CAYUKP010000033.1, read as the reverse complement.
TAGGACCGGGACGACGAGGTGAGGGAGAGTTGAATACATCTGCATTTCAACGACCTTTGGGTCGATCATGATGAAGCGCATTTCATCCGGCTTAAATTTATAGAGAATACTAGCGATGATGGTGTTAATACAAACGGACTTTCCTGCGCCAGTTGCTCCTGCAACCAAGCAGTGAGGCATGGCAGCTAAGTCTCCGATAACTGCCTCACCGTAAACATTTTTCCCCAGAGCGAGGGGGATTTTCTTTTTAGAGTTACGAAACTCATCGGATAATAAAATTTCACTGAAGGGGACTAAGATTCGCTTAGAATTAGCGACTTCAATACCAACGGTGTCTTTACCTGGAATGGGGGCGAGAATGTTGATGGTTTCGGCCTTTGTGACTCGTGCTATATCTGCTTCAAAAGCCGAAATACGGCTAACCTTTAATCCCAGAGCAGGATAGATTTCAAATCTCGTAATAGTCGGCCCCCTCGTAATGTCTCCAGCTGTGACTTCGACACCGAAAGAGCGGAGAGTCTCAATGATCGTGTTTTGCATCGCGAGCAAATCGTTGTGATCTGCCTCATTGTCAGGCTCAGTTTCATCATAGTCTAATAAATCATAACCAGGTAATTCATAGGAGCCACTCTCGTTTGTTGGGGACTCTTCTATTGATTGGAATGGTTTGTCAGAGAGCAGGTCTTCCGGAGGAGTTTGTTTGGCGGCACCATCAATAATTACAGGGACACTCGCTAACTCAACGCTGTCTTCGTCAGGCTCTGGTTCAGATTCTTCTTCGCCAGCTGTTGCCTCAGCTTCAGTTTCCACCTCTTCCTCTGCCTCCTCTTCACTTATTTCAGGGGGGGGGACGCTGCTTCATCCCCACTGTCTTCATCGCCTTCAGTCGAGTCTTCCTCTTCTGTTTCAGGTATGAAAGTTTCGTCTATATTCTCCTCATTATCTTGGAAGATAACCTCATCAGCCTCTTCGGAAGGTGGAAAGAGAACTTCCTCTCCGTCTTTTTCTTCATTTTCTTCGGCAGCTTCCGTCACAAGTTCAGGAATGTCATTTTCCTCAGGAGAATCGGCGCTTTCTGGGAAAAGGTCTTCTTCTGCGTCATCTGCGGGAGGGAACAAATCTTCTTCTGTTTCAGGTTGTTCTTGAGCGCTTTCACCCTCTTCCGTGGCCGTGAATAGCTCCTCAGAGTCAGCGTTTTCGGCAAATTCTGGGAGAGAAGGGTCTGTTAAATGAGAGAGGATATCTGAAGATTCTGGCGAGGGGGGCGTAGGAGTCGCAGTCAGTGTTGTGGACGCTGAATTGGCAATCTTTCCTCCTGAGATTTTAGCTATACCAGCGGCAATTAAGAGCCAAATGCCGTAGAAAAAGTCCAAGGGGTGCATTCCGCAAAAGAGGCCAATTGCCATAGCATAGCCAATCACTAAAATGACACTAGCTCCTAAGGTTGCAAGGATTGCCTCTAGAAGGAATTCTCCGATAAGTTGCCCTACAATTCCTCCAGGACTCGCTAGAAAGAGAGATTGGCTCCATTCGAGGAGTTTGGCGTCATTGCATGCGAGAAGTCCGGCTAAACATGTGACTCCAGCAAGTAAGCCAATTCTCATTTTGATAGTTTCGGCTTCTTTTCTTAGTGCACGAATACCTCCAAAGATCATGATGCCAGAGCAGAAAAAAAACGCAGACCCTCCAAGCATTTGCAATTGGATAAACCCTAGAAAGGCACCAAGGGGGCCAAAAAGATTACTGCGAGGAAGTGTCGCCGTAGAACTCGGAGCGAAATCCTTAAGAAACTTCATAGGTGTTAAGGGTAAGTCGGTAGGACTATAGGTGACGATGGAGCACATGAGAAATAAGCTCAGAGCAATAAGTCCCCATCCTCCTAATCCGATAGGAAGAGATGGTTCTTCACCTTCTTCTAGTTTTTTATGATTTGCCATGACTTGCCTTAGAGGTATTACTCAATAACGTGGTTATCCCCCCTCTATCAAGCTTTCTTCATGCAATCTATTACCCCCGCTTTCTCACATATTCTTTTGGTTTTTCTGAAAGAGCCTATACAAGGAACTGTAAAGACAAGACTCGCTAAATCAATTGGCTCAGCTGAAGCCACACGTTACTACAAGGCTATGGTTGCAACCTTGTTGCATGGAGTCCAACTTCAGGCAACCTATCATATACGATTTTGTTATGCTCCAAGTTCGGCCACCGAACACATCAAGCAGTGGATAGACCCTTTGATGAAATCGGATGTGAGTTATGATTATCAAGCACAACCTTTGGGGGATTTAGGGGATCGTTTAGAGTATGCCACTAGACACGCTTTCAAAGAAGGGTTTGAGAGAGTGACCTTAATCGGAGCGGACGCACCTAGCATTACCAGTGAAACTCTATCTTCCATTGGTCGTGAGGTGGATATGACCATTGGGCCAACCTATGATGGAGGGTATTATCTGTTGAGTTTACAAAAGTTTTCTCCATCACTCTTTCAAGGTATTCCTTGGAGTAGCTCTTTAACTTGTGACGCGACTATTCAAGCCGCTGAAAAATATGGTTTTACTTACAAGTCCTTACCTAAGATATATGATATCGATGAGTTACAGGATCTGGATTATGTTCTTACCCTTACCGAAGTTGGGACGCGCCTGAAGAGCAATTATGAGGCATTACTCTAAGGGAGTTTTTTGGATACGGATTCATACACTCTTAGATAGGGAATTTGATAAAATGCTTCTTGACGAAAGCCCTGCATATCGCAACGATATTGTGCATATTACAAGGGTTTATAGTTCAATGGATAGAATGTTGGTTTCCGGTACCAAAGATCTAGGTTCGACTCCTAGTAAACCTACCAGTTTGTAAGGCTTTTATTTTCAAGGGTGACGCAAGGGTGTGATTTTATAGTTATCTACATAGCTAAACCCCTTATGATCTAGCATCCTTTCTCCTGTAAACAGGCTTGCGTTTTTGAATGCCTGCGTTTATCTCTCTCTTAATGTCCGATAAACCTTTTTTTTATCAAAAACCGTTTCCGTTAGGGGAAGATAAAACAGAATATGAAAGCCTTGGTTCGGAAGGCGTATCGACTACGACGTTTAATGGGGAGGAGATTCTTCAAGTCAGTAGAGAGGCGATTGTGAGACTTGCGAATGAAGCATCTAAAGCGATATCCTTCACCTTACGTTCCAGTCATTTAGCTCAAGTCGCAGCTATTCTGGAGGATGAGGAAGCGACCGATAATGACCGAATGGTCGCCTTAACTCTACTTCGTAATGCCGAGATAGCAGCCCGAGGTATTTTGCCTACTTGTCAAGACACTGGCACGGCGATTGTGATGGGTAAAAAAGGCCAAAATGTCTGGACGGGTTTTGATGATGCGGAGGCCATCACTGAGGGGGTTTATAAGACCTATACCGAGGAGAACCTTCGTTACTCTCAGACGGTGCCCCTCAATATGTATGAGGAGACGAATTCCAAAACAAATTTACCTGCACAGATTGATTTATATTCGACTAATAGCAGCGAATACGAGTTTCTCTTTGTATCTAAAGGTGGTGGCTCAGCTAACAAAACCTACCTTTACCAAGAAACCAAAGCGCTCTTGAATCCTAAGCGTCTTAAGGAGTTTTGTTTGGAGAAGATGGCTTCTCTTGGGACGGCTGCCTGCCCACCGTATCACCTTGCATTTGTCATTGGAGGAACTTCCGCAGAGAGTACGCTTAAGACGGTGAAGATGGCTTCAACACGCTATTATGATGAATTGCCAACCGAAGGAAATGAGCACGGTCAAGCCTTTCGTGATCTAGAGCTAGAGCAAGAGTTACTCCAAACAGCTCGGGAAATTGGCATTGGTGCACAGTTTGGTGGAAAGTACTTCGCACTTGATGTGCGTGTGATTCGTCTCCCGAGACACGGGGCTTCTTGTCCAGTAGGGCTAGGAGTTTCATGTTCGGCTGATAGACAAGCGAAGGCCAAGATCACGAAGGATGGTATTTTCCTAGAAAAGCTAGAGAAAGATCCAGGGAGATTTATCCCAGAGAAGTTCAAGGATTGGAAGTTTAAGGGCGTTGCTATCGATCTAGATGAAGGGATGGATCAAACTCTTAAGACCTTAAGCAAATATCCTGTTACGACAGCGCTCTCACTCTCTGGGACGATCATCGTAGCGCGTGACATTGCACATGCGAAGCTCATGGAGAAAATCGAAAATGGAGAGGAACTCCCTGAATACTTTAAGCAGTATCCGATCTATTATGCGGGGCCTGCGAAGAAGCCCGATGGTTTGCCTTCAGGTTCCTTTGGGCCAACGACAGCTGGACGTATGGATCCATATGTTGGACCATTCCAAGCCAAAGGAGGATCGATGGTTATGATTGCGAAGGGGAACCGATCTCAACAAGTCACGGATGCTTGTCATAAATACGGAGGGTTTTACCTCGGATCAATCGGTGGCCCTGCTGCTATTCTTGCGCAAAACCACATTAAGAGCGTAGAGGTCGAAGAGTTCCCCGAGCTAGGAATGGAAGCTGTCTGGAAGATCAAGGTGGTAGACTTTCCTGCCTTTATTCTTGTAGACGATAAGGGGAATGATTTCTTTGCGAACATTCAAGCGTGCACGGCTTGCACTTCTAAGAAGTAAATCTTCTGTATTCTTCGAATACAAAAGCGAGTCTTTACAGACTCGCTCCCTCCACAATTTTTATTGCGGAGTTTTAATAAATATTGTGCCCTCTATTAATGCTCTAAAAAGAGCTCTACGGGATGAACCTATTGCGTTCTAAGAAAGCTCAGTAATCAATTTCGCTACTAGCGTTTCCATATTTTCCGCTGTGGTTAGATCCTTATCATAGTAGGGAACAACCGTTCTCCCAAGAAGGTTGAAATCACCTATTCTAATAACGTTTTCTGAGACTTCTGAAGATGGGTCTACAATGTAAACTGTTCGCCCTTTGCGGAGAAAATAAATGAGTTCTGAGGCAGGATAAACCGAGAGTGATGTTCCAATAATAATGAGAATATCACACATGGTAACAATCGTTTGGGCGTTTTCAATCTCAGGGACATCTTCTCCAAACCACACAATATGAGGTCTGAGTTGATTACCATATTCATCAATGTCTCCTAGATGCACATCGTCTGTCCACGGGGTGGCTTGGAATCCTGCGTGATTAGGGTGATTTTCGGAACGCACTCTATTGAGTTGACCATGAAGGTGTAGCACATTGGTAGATCCTGCTCTTTCGTGTAGATTGTCTACGTTTTGGGTGATTACATCGACATGAAAGTGCTCCTCTAGTTTGGTGAGTGCGAGATGAGATCCGTTAGGCTGGCATTCGTTTGCAAACCTCCGTCTCTCATTGTAGAAGTCTAAGACCAGAGAAGGGTTGTTATCCCATGCCTCAGGGGTCGCCACATCTTCGATCTTATGGTTATCCCATAGACCGCCATTGTCTCTAAAGGTTGAAATCCCTGACTCTTTACTAACTCCAGCTCCTGTTAATACCGCAATGCGTTTCTTATCACTCATATAAATTGATTAGCCATTTTTTATACTCTTTAGGCAACCTTTTACATCTCTCAAAATATTCTTATACTTAAGGGGAATTCTCCTTAATTTTATTCTTATTAAAACTGAGCTGAAAACGCTCTAATCCCTTATAGAATAAGGAAATACCGATGATGGGACTCGAACCCATACACCCGAAGGCGGCGGATTTTGAATCCGCTGCGTCTACCAATTCCGCCACATCGGCAATGTGATGTGCCAAGGTTATACCTTATAATTTTAAAATGAAAAGGCTAAAGTGTATCAGAAAGCGAAAATTTTACAAAGAGAGGACGGTGATCACTAGCGAGGGTGGTTTCAGGGCTATCTATGATACGACTTTGTGACAGATCTACCGCTCTCACGAGGGGCTTATTACATAATACATAATCAAAGACACTGTATTCACGTTGATGATCCCAATAATGCGTCCAATAATCGCCTCGTGAATCACAGAGATTTAAGGGTTTGAGATAAAAAGGGGTTCCGTAAAATCCTTTCAAAATACTTAGAGGTTTCGATCGGAACGAATCATTAAAGTCTCCATAAAGTAGAAGTTTGGCTCCAGGGTGTTGCTCTAAGAACTTATTGATATGCTTTCGGCATAAATGAGCCTCATTGAGCCTCATGTAGGCTTGGTCTACGGTTGTGGAGAGTCTTTGGGACTTGAGGTGTGCTCCGATAACGTGAACGGTGTCCTCTCCAATACGGAGAGCTACATGTAAAAGCCCTCTCCTGAGAGGGTAATTGTCGCCACAAATTTGGTAAGAATAATGATTACAACTCAGACGCTGAACTATGGGAAACTTCGAAAGCAGAGCCAAGTGTCTTGTTGGGTCGGCAGCATCTACATATTCCATGTATTGATAGTTAAGACCAGCCTTCGTGAGAAGCGACTGGAATTGCGTAAGGTCTTGCATAGTGCCAATTTCGCAAATACCTAAAATATCAGGAGACGCCTTTATGATAACAGAAATTAGAGCCTCAATTTCCGTGGCGGGTTTAAAACTTTTGCGTGGTTCCTCACCCTTCCGTTGATGGGAGCTATATAAGAAATTTTTGAGATTGTAGGAAAGAAAGGTGAAATCTCGACCTAAGGTAAGGCTTAGGCTAGCCCAGAAAAACAAAAGTATCTTAGAAAGGAAAGATACTTTTGTTTTATGAAGTTGCGCTTTAATTAATGCTCTCCTTCAGGTTTTGTCTTAGCAGGCTCTTGTGCTGGAGGGGTAGGGCGCGTAGCTTCTTCAGCCTTGATAAGTTCATTTTCAAACTCTTGTCGTGCCTTTTTAAACTCTCCCATTCCTTTTCCTAAGCCTTTAGCAAACTCAGGTATTTTCTTAGCTCCGAAGAGGATCAAAACTAAAACAAATATTACTAAAAGCTCCGGTCCTCCCAAGTTGGGAAGAAAGCCGATAATTGGTAGTATCATAGAATCTATTGTAGTAAAAGGTGCCTATTTTGGCAATCATTCTTTAATCGGTTAAAAAAAGTTTTAAAAAGCTACAGTTTTTCCTTGCGCTCCTCAGAAAAGTATGTTTTAAATCCTTCGCACTCAACCGAGTTTAACTTAAATGGAGCGGTGGCTCAATTGGTTAGAGCACCGGCCTGTCACGCCGGGGGTTGCGGG
>CAYUKP010000033.1:0-1393 GCA_964445335.1 uncultured Verrucomicrobiales bacterium | reverse complement strand
GAGCACCGGCCTGTCACGCCGGGGGTTGCGGGTTCAAGTCCCGTCCGCTCCGCCATTTAAATTAAATTTCTTCTTGTGTAACGAAAAGTGGAGCGGTGGCTCAATTGGTTAGAGCACCGGCCTGTCACGCCGGGGGTTGCGGGTTCAAGTCCCGTCCGCTCCGCCACTTTTTAAAATTTAAAAGAACATTTTTTATTCTTTTGTTTACTCTTTTTTGTAATCTGTCTTTTTTGCTTCATGGCATCATATCTTTTACCCAATAGATCTTTCCTCAGGTTATCTGGCCCAGACAGTGAGCGCTACTTAAATGGTCAAATTACACAAAAAGTTAGTGAGACTCATGACAATAAGGTTTTATGGACAGGTGTAACGAATGCAAAAGGGGGGCTCGAAGGCGTTGCTTGCATTAGAAGGCTGAGTGAAGGTGAGTATTTGTTAGATTGTCCTAAGGAATTAGGAGACCTTTTAGAGGAAAGATTAGATAAATATTTGATTGCAGATGATTGTGAATGGACGAGAGAAGATTCAGAATGGAGTATCATTGTTGGCGAGGAAGTGAGTGCAGAAGGCGGAAAAGGCTTTGATTCCTTTCGTTATCGAAACCTTAGAAAGGAGATGCTTTTGAACGAAAGAGCTTCTAGTTACCCTAATCTGCCAGCTTCAATAGAAAATAAATGGTGCGCTCTCAATGCTGTGCCTAGATGGGGCATAGAGCTCAAAACAGGTATGCTTCCAGCAGAAGGAGGGTTGCATGACTTAGCATTATCATTCGATAAAGGGTGTTATATTGGGCAAGAAATTATTTCTCGCATGAAAACTTCTGGTAAAAGTCGAACAAGATTATATCAAATCATCTCTAAGAATTTGGAAGCCCATTCCAAGTTTACTACATTCTATGAGAGTGAAGACAGCAACTATGCACTACAGATAGATCGTAAAGTCGATACGACGGATTATCCTAGTGCCATGATTACAACTTATTAATGCAAAACGATATTTTACATAACGATGAGGAACAACCTCCTGCTCAGGAGTCTTCAAAGAAACGGTTGTCTCCGTCAAAACGCAGAAAGCTAAGAAAGAAAAAAAGGCGTGAAGAGCTTGTAGAGTTAGGTGACGGAGTAGCTGCTGAAATCCTTAAAAGAAGAATTAAGAGGTCTAGTAAGAAGGCAAAAAACAGATTGGCCAAATGGAAGGCTCTGCGTAATCAAGAAACTAAAGCTTTTACAGAAGAAAGTGATATTCCAGCTCCTGAAAAAGCCCCTTCAAAACAGAGTTTGGTTGAGGAAAAAAAGGCTTTGATTAAAGAGCGAAATACTTTGGAAGAAGATGAGAAAGCTTTAATTGCAGAGAGAAAAGCTTTGGAGGAAGAGCTCGCCTTAGAGGAAAAGAA
>CAYUKP010000032.1:0-13954 GCA_964445335.1 uncultured Verrucomicrobiales bacterium | reverse complement strand
TGGCTTCTTTGGAGAATACCGTAATGAGCAAGAGTCTCGCGACGCAGAGTGGAACACAAACGGATGTGAACCAAGATATGCTCTCTTTAGGGATTTCAAATGTGACGAGTGCCTTCTTTGGGAGTATGCCGGTTTCAGGTTCTTTGACCCGTTCGGCTCTAAACTTTTCATCGGGGGCTAAGACGGGGCTTTCGAGCTGGTTTTGTGGAGTCTTCTGTCTGATTGGGGTCTTTTTCTTAGCGAAGTTTGGCCTTATTTCACAGATCCCAAAGGCGTGTCTCGCGGCTTTAGTCGTCTCGGTGGCTCTGTCTTTGATCAAGTGGAAGAACATCCGTATTTGCCTTCAATCGACCTCTGACGACGCGATTGTCATTATTACGACCTGTCTCTCGACCTTCCTCCTCCCCTTGCACGTAGCGATCTTCTTAGGGGTGATCTTATCCATAGTTCTCTTCTTACGGAAGACTTCTAAGCCATCATTGGTAGAATATGAAATTACGGAAGAAGGAGATTTGAGGGCTCGTGATCTGGAGAAGGAAAATCTGACTCCTCAGATTTCGATTGTTCAGGTCGAGGGTGCCTTGTACTTTGGAGCTGCGGAACTCTTCAGAACCCAAATTCAGCGGATCGCACAGAACCCTACCATTAAGATTATTATTCTGCGGATGACCAATGCACACCACCTTGATGCGACGAGTGTATTGGCTCTGAGTGAGCTCGTGAAGTTCGCGAGAAACCATGACAGCAACGTCTTGATCTCAGGGGTTTCCAAGGAGGTCTACAAGCTCCTCAAGCGCTCTGGTATCGTGGAGATCCTCCAAGAAGGCTGCAAACGTCACGAAGGCGAAACCAATATGTTTATGCATCTACCGAGCAACCCTAATATCTCGACCAGAGATGCTCTGATGCGTGCCCAAGATCTCCTCGGGACAGACGAGGCTGATATTAAGATCTTTGTGAATTCAGGCAATAAGTCTTGAGACTATTGTCTTGGAGAACGTTCTTCAGCAAAAGCGCCCTTAGGAGTCATTCTAAGGGCGTTTGTTGCATTTTTGTATGTTTATAATAGCAAAAGAGGTAAAGCTTTCTTGGCTATGTTCACCTGAGGCTAGAGCCAGATAATGATGGGGGTTTTAGCTAAGCCAAACGCATATATGTTCCAGCGAGAGCAGGAATACTAGGTTTAGGTTCTTTATAAGACCACATTTGTATCTGTTTATTGAGGGCTGAATCGAGCATCGATTCGTCACGTATTTCTTGTGCTTCTCCGTGAACTCTCAAGGCGAGTGTATATTTTTTTATTGTTTAATTACTTTAATTTAGATTAAAGTGATCTTGAGCAATCATTTTGAAATGTATATGTATTTTTCACATATGAAGTTTACATTTAAAAGTATTTTAATCTTGGCTATATCACAGGGAGTCGCACTTGCTGGAGAATTTATTAAGTATGATGAAGTGGAGAACGGCGATATAATCAGTATCCAGTCTAAAAAGCACGGAGGTAAGTACCTTGATGCAAGTGGAGAAAAGCTTATTTACAAGGAAGGCCGTGACGGGAATAGTAAAAAATTTAAGGTAACATCGGCCACTCAGGATTCCTCGTCAGGGGTGTTTTATTTGAGGCCTGAGAATAAGACTGCTTCAAATTCTGGATCAGGCTCAGCACATTATGTATATGTTGACTCCGAAGATGAGAACCGTCTGAAACATGCTCCAATGAGTGATATTTCAGGTTCTTCACATCATTTTAGTTTTGAGAAGGCTACAAGAAATGACTCAGGTAGTACAGTGACAGATACGAAACAAAATGGCACCAGATCTACAATCTATTCTGTAGAAGCCGGAAAATACCTCAAATCATTAAGTAAAGCAAATTGGGCCACAAAAGCAAATTCTAGTAATCAAAAATCATGGAGAGCCAAGTATCGCATTTATAGACACTGATTTTGAATTGGTTTAGCTCTCTTCTTTGTGTTTTGGGCTAAAGCACTTTTTCAGCTGTTTAAGTATGTTTTTATGATGGGCGCTAGTCTATTTATTTGTCGATAGTTCCCTCTAAAGCTACAAGTAGGTGTTTTTATAGGAGCTTGGAGCCTTTACCTTACAGTTATTTATCTGAGTTTTCATCATATAGGCAATTGGTTATGAGCCTATCTAGCTCAACCCATGCATCTTCTAGTCTATTAGTAATTTCTAATTCAGTATGACTCTCAGAAAAGGAAAGGTAGGCGTTGCGAACCATTACAGGTGCAGAATATAAATATAACATCAATTCTCGATCTACAGAATGGCGCCCCTTTAAGGCTGATGCGAGTTCATTCAAACAAGAGACGAACTCCTCATATGCTATTTGGTCAAAAGTCATTGAAATACGAACACTATCAACAAATGAGTTAGCAAGTATTCTAGCTTTTAGACTTCTATTCATAATTCTTGTTTAGCCGACCTGTATGAGCGACTCTCTTCTAAGAAGAAGTTGTTGTCTCACAAAAAAGCCCTTAGAATCACTTCTAAGGGCTTTTTAAGATAGAGAAAGAGGCAAGAATTACTTAGTGCCTGAAACGTAAGCCGCTTGGCTCATTCCAGCTTCTACTTTCTTCTCACCACCGTGCCAGCTCATCATGGAGCGGAGGCGTGTTCCCACTTCTTCGATTTGGTGAGCAGCTTCTTCCTCACGGATTTTGTCGAACTTCTGGTATCCACCTTCGTATTCAGCCATCCACTCTTTAGCAAACTTCCCTTCTTCGATTTCCTTGAGTTGAGCCTTCATGCGCTCTTTAACAGATGCGTCGATGATCTTAGGTCCAACAGAAACGTCACCCCACTCTGCGGTCTCGGAGATAGAGAATCTCATCCCTGCGATACCTGACTCGATCATAAGGTCTACGATTAGCTTAAGCTCGTGTAGACACTCGAAGTATGCCATTTCTGGCTGATATCCAGCTTCTACGAGAGTTTCGAAACCAGCTTTAACAAGAGCGGACGCACCACCACAGAGAACAACTTGCTCACCGAAGAGGTCGGTGTTTGTTTCCTCACGGAAGTTTGTTTCGAATACACCACCTCTGGTGCAACCTAAACCTTTAGCCCATCCGAGAGCGATCTCAAGTGTGTCACCTGTTGCGTCTTGGTGCACAGCGACGAGTCCAGGAACTCCTTTCCCTTGAGTGAATTGGCTACGAACGGTGTGTCCAGGTCCTTTAGGAGCTACGAGAGCAACGTTTACGTCCTCTGGAGGAGTAACGAAACCGTAGTGAACTGCGAAACCGTGAGCGAAGAAAAGTGTCTTACCAGCAGAAAGATTTGGCTCGATGTCCTTTGTGTAAAGGTCAGGGATAACCGTATCAGGAGTAGCGACCATGATGACATCACTATCTTTAACAGCGTCAGCAACATCCTTTACGGTGAATCCTAGCTTAGAAGCAACTTCTCTAGACTTAGAGGTCGCGTGGAGACCGATTGTTACTTCACAGCCGCTGTCCTTAAGGTTGAGAGCGTGCGCGTGACCTTGTGATCCAAAACCAATAATTGCAAGCTTGCGTGACTTAACCGCATCAATGTTTGCGTCTGTATCTGTATAAATTTTTGCTGCCATAACTTATAGAAGGTTATTAGGGCAGAACCCTGTATAGATATGAGGGATGCGTCAAGCATCAGGTTTAAGGAAATGGCTTATTTCATCCTTTATGGGATTTGCATCCTTTACAGACGGCCTAAGATTCGTTGATATAGAGAAGACTATTACCCTAAAGGAATGATTCATACGACCTCTATTATCTCAGAAAGTGCCCAGATTGCGGAGGGTGTTGAAGTTGGACCTTACTGTGTTATTGGGCCAAATGTCGTTATCGAAAAGGGATGTAGACTCCATGCGCATGTGTGTATTGAGAAGGAAACATCGATTGGGGAGAATTGTGAATTCTTCCCGTTTGCTGCGATTGGTGGGCGGACACAAGATTTGAAGTATGACGGGGAGCCGACGCGCTTGGTGATTGGGTCTCACAATACCTTTAGGGAAAACACGACCGTGCACCGTGCGACGGATAAGGAGATTCCGACAACGATTGGAGACCACAACTTGTTCCTAGCCTATTCTCATGTGGCGCATGATTGTCAGATTGGGAATCACATTATTTTCTCCAATAATGGAACGGTCGCAGGGCATGTGATTGTAGAGGATTATGCGATTATTAGTGGATTAACGGCCGTGCATCAATTCTGTCGGATTGGCCAACATAGCATTACGGGAGGTTGCTCGAAGATTGTGCAAGATGTGCCACCATTTATGATTGTTGATGGAAACCCTGGAGCTGTGCGAGGGATTAACTTAACGGGGTTGCAACGTCGGGGGTTCACTGCAGAGCAGATTAGAGAAGTCAAGCAGGCGTATAAGGCGCTCTTTCTGAAGAAGAAGCTAAATTTACAAGATTGCTTGCGTAATCTAGAGGATGCCCAAGGGCTCTCAGCTGTTATCCGAGACTTTGTTCTCGCGACAGAAAGAGGCGTTACGCGCTAGTAGAGTTTTTTTATTTATACTTCTTTATGAGAAAAAACTTGTTTTTGTAAGACTGAGTAAGAAATGTAACTCTCAATGTGGAGAGGAGCTTCGAGATTTCTTATACTCAGCTTTGTGTGCTCTGCACATGCAGCGTTGGTTATTTATCAGTCTCCTGAAATAGGATCGTTAGGGGGAGGTCAGTCTTCGACAGATCTGTTTGGAGCTGGAGAAATTAGCCGTGCTGCAATGAATCAACGGTTGTACGATTTGGGGTTGATTACAGAGGAAGAGAATCAAACGGGATTTTTTAATGATCCTGCGAATAATACCACTGCAGAATATACGGCGATTGATCGAGAAATTGCAGACAGGCTAGATGATGAGTGGGTATCTCAAGTCAATGATACGATTTTGGTGGGTTCTATTGCTTCAGAATCTGAGATCGTCTTTACAGGAACATCTGTTACGGCTTCGCTCTATGGACTAGATGGAGGCATTGCGAACTTACGAGATTTAAGTGCTACGACTTATAAATCCAGCTCCTTAACCCTCCAAGACGGTGCGCCTACTCCTGGGTCTCTGACAGAAGAGAATTGGTGGAATGATGCCAGTCAAGGCAGCACACTTAGTGCGAATGGGGTGTTGTTTGACTTCAGTGCGCCTGTGACAGGGTTTGGCTTATGGTTTGGGGATTTAGAGAATCGGGATGACGGGATGAATGCCACAGCGGAGGCTTATCTCAATGGCGCTTTGGTTGGCTCCTTTACCCTCGTGCATGATCATACTTTGATTAATTCGGCAGCTGGGCCTACGGCCTCCTCTCTCTCACCTGTAGACGCCTTTACCTTTGATGGGTTAGGAACAATGAGCTATACCGTTGATGAAACGAACTCCCCTCTCAGTGAGATTCAGAATGCGAAACAAGATTCTACAGGAGGCTTAGGCGCAGGTAATCATACGACCCAGTTTATTGGGTTTTCGGGTGCTTATTTCGATCAGATTGCTATTTTTGTAGGAGATGACGACATCTTAGCTGGTGCCGGAGAGGGAACGTATGCAGATTACGGAGTTTCTAGAAACTATGCTGGTGAAACGGAATATTTGAGTTTTATTGGGCCGTTGTTAATCATTCCAGAACCTAGAACGGCGGTCATGCTGATCGTTGGTTTATTGTATATAGGATTATACCGAAAAAGGTTGACTTAAAATATTTGCTTTTTATACAAAGCAAATATTTTTTGTTGTGAACACAGAAGTTTCAATCAGTTTAGGTTCAAATCTTGGAGATCGTCTTCATTACTTAACGCGAGCCAAAGAGGCCTTACAATCACATTCTTTGATACAAAATGTGATCTCATCGGCAGTTTACCAGACCGAGCCTGTTGATTGTCCAGAAGACGCCCCAAGCTTTTACAATGCCGTGATCAAGTTTATGTATCAGGGGGAGGCTGAGGAGCTTTTAGATTATTGTCAAAAAATAGAGCAAGATTTTGGAAGAGATCTTGAATTGAAGAAAAAAGTAGTGAATGCTCCTCGTGTCATTGATCTTGATATACTCTATTATGGTCAGCAACAGGTCATTACAGAACGACTGGTTATTCCTCATCAACGTATGTTAGAGCGTAAGTTTATCTTAGAGCCTTTAGCGACTATCTCACCTGATTATATCCTTCCAAACCATAAAGTGTCTATTCGTGAGTTATCAGAGAGCTTGGTATCTGATGAACCGGAACTTTGCATTGTATCTCATGAATGGTAATCCCCTACCCTTTCGTCTTTCAAATCACCAATGAATATAAAAGCCACCACTCTCTCGACTAGAAAAATCCATAGAGGTTTTTCTCCTATTTGTGCTATTACAGCTTATGACTACCCTACAGCGAAGCTTGTTGATGAAGCAGAAGTAGATATGATATTAGTAGGAGACTCTCTTGGAATGGTCGCCTTAGGGTTCCCTGACACAACACATGTGACGTTGGCTCATATGAAGCACCATACAGAGGCTGTTGCGCGTGGAGCGACGCGTTCTTTTATCGTGTCAGACCTCCCATATAATACTTATACAACCCCTAAAGCTGCTCTGACGAATGCGAAGGCTTTATTGAATGCTGGAGCGCACGCGATAAAGCTCGAAGGTGGAGAGGAGCAGTTACCGCAAATTCTGAGTTTGATTAAGGCGGGGATTCCTGTCATTGGCCATTTAGGTATGCTCCCTCAAAGTATCAAAAAAGAAGGGGGCTATAAGAAAAAGGGGCGTAGTGACAGACAGGCTGAAGAACTTATATCTGATGCAACCCTTTTATCAGAGGCTGGAGTTACGGCTATTGTCTTGGAGAGTGTGACGTCTACAGTAGCTAAGCAAATCACCAATACCGTAGACACCCCTATCATTGGGATCGGGTGTGGCAAGTATCCATGTGATGGTGAAATAGCCGTTTTATCTGATGTGGTCGGATCGTATCCTTGGTTTGTCCCACCCTTTTCTACCCAACATGCAGATGTTGCTGGGAGCATCCGCTCAGCTGTACGTGAGTATAAACGCAGCGTATGTGACGCGTGATTTTGAGGGCGCTTACATGATGTGATGTAAGCGCCTGAGACTCATATTTTATACAAACTTAACGGTGTGTTTCTTTGATAGTCTCAAGACATCACCTTTAGTAACGGAGATCGCAGCCTGCGCATCTGAGAGCTTTTCACCATTGAGCTGAACCGCTCCAGGAGTAATATGTTGCTTTCTGAGTTCACCGTTAGACTTTTTGATATTGAATGCCGTTTGGTAGACAAACGAAGCCAGTGACACAACAGTTTGATCTGACGCAATGTCCGAAAGGGCAACCTCCACAGCTCCTGCTTCTGTATTGCGGTTAGAGAACCTGTCTTCCCATATTTTGCGTGCCTCTACAGCAGCATCCTCAGAGTGGAAGCGTGCCGTAAGCTTCCCAGCCAACTGCTTCTTAGCCTCCATTGGGTGCATCGTCTCATCACGCTTTTCTCCTAGGAGGAGGAGGTAGTAACGATCCATAAGTTCATCCGAGATACTCATGAGTTTACCAAACATATCAGGAGCTACGTCGGAGACTCCAACGTAATTTTTGAGAGACTTAGACATTTTTTTTACGCCATCAAGCCCTTCTAAGATGGGCACCAACATAACAACTTGTTGCTCCATCCCCTCTTGTTTTTGGAGATCGCGTCCGACAAGGTTGTTGAACCTCTGATCGGTGCCTCCTAGCTCAACATCAGCTCTCACCATCACTGAATCCCATCCTTGCATGATTGGGTATTGTAGCTCATGGAGACGCACTTCTTGGGAGTTCTCTACGCGTGTTTTGAAGTCTTCACGTTGCAACATTTGTTGCATGGTTGCACGGGTGTTTAGCTTCAGCACCTCAGCGTAAGTCATTTCATTGAACCATGTTCCATTGTAAACAACTTCTGTCTTGTCTCGGTCTAAGATTTTGAAGGCTTGTTCCTTATAGGTTTCTGCATTCGCCAAGACTTCTTCTCGTGTGAGAGGTGGACGAGTCGTCGATTTACCTGTAGGGTCGCCAATCATCGCGGTAAAGTCTCCAATGATGAGAACCGCTTGGTGGCCAAGGTCTTGAAATTGACGAAGCTTTTGCATTGCCACTGTATGGCCAAGGTGAATGTCAGGAGCCGTAGGGTCTACCCCGAGTTTTACGCGTAAAGGGCGACCTAGCTTCAGCTTCTCTTCCAGATCCTTCTTAGAAATACAGGTATCTGTGCCAGCAATTAATAAATCAAGAGTCTCTTGAAGATTCATGATGGCCTTTTATAGAGAACCAGTTGTCTCGCAAGCCTCTTATTGTGTTTCTCTTAAGAAAAAAGGGTGTTTTACTTGAAGCTGAGATAGAGGAGTGCCTTTTGGTTTCGTTGAGCTTGTGATATAGTGGCCGTTTGTCGAATTTTCTTATAATGTGCCCGCATTTTTTTGGCGATGTGCGAGGCTCTAGAAGGGCTTTGATCTCTGACTTTCACTTCGGCTCCAGAGAGTAATAAATTGGCAATGTAATCATCCATTATAATGGGTAAAAAGCATGTCTAGTGCCAAAGTCTTAGATATTGTTAATAGTTTGTTTTTCTTTGTGTTTTTTGTTTTGTAAGGTTGATATAAACATATATATAGTATTTTTAATAGATGATAGGTGAGAAGATAAAAAGTCCATGTGTATTAGGAATCGAAGGCGGAGCGACTCGCACTTCTGTCTTATTGGTGAGTATGACGGAGGAAGTTGTTTCACAATTTGTGACAGATGCCGCAAATCTTAAATTAATGTCGAAGGAGGAGCTAGAACTTCATCTCTATAACATTAAAGCGAGATTACCTGTGCAGCCTCGTAGTATAGGGATTGGATTGGCAGGAGTAAGGACAGAAAAAGACGTTGCTAGCCTTTGCTCTATTGTGAACAAAGTCTGGCCTGATACCCCTTGTGTTGCAACAGACGATCTAATGACCGCCTTAGAGACAGAACCGTGGGATCAAGAAGACCAATGCCAAATCCTTGTTCTCTCTGGGACTGGGTCGTGTTTTTTAGGGAGGAGAAAAGATGGCGAAGAAGTGAGAATTGGCGGGCGTGGTCATATTTTAGGAGACCGCGCTTCAGCATGTGATATTGCCCAAACCGCATTACGAACCCTCATGGCACGTTATGATAGCAGAGAGGTTTGGCCAAAGTTTGGAGAGGATGTTCTGCAAGCGTTGTCATTAAATGAGCCGGAAGCCTTAATAGATTGGTCTCTTGTCGCTAATAAGACGGAGTTGGCATCAGTTGCGAAGGTCGTCTTTGAGGCTGCGAAATTACATCAAGATCCGATTGCCTTAGAGGTGATAAAAGAAGCGGCGAAAACGATGACCAAAGACGCGACAGCAACAGCCCGTCAGTTGAATGTCGCCCGGTATGATAGTGTACAGTTTGTTTTCAACGGGGGCATCTTATTGAACAACCGAGACTTTTTAAAACAAGTTGGGGAGCTCTTACACTTTGAGTTTCCCAATGCTAAACTTTCTCCACTAGAGAGGCCGAGTACTTGGGGAGCAGTAAATCTAGGTAAGAGGCTCTTACGGGAGATTGATTACCAACCTCTTGAATCGAATGAATTTGAAAAGCTTCCTCTATGGACTCCTTTAGACCCTTCTCCGACGGAAGGGAGAAACCCTACATCGACAGGGCTTGATACCTTACCTCTCTCGCAAGCCATAGATCTCTTTATAGAGGCAGACCGTTGTATTCCAGATGCTATTAAGGGCGCGGCGCCAGAGATCGAGCAGACGATTCAGCATGTGGTATCCGCTTTTAAGAACGGGGGGCGTCTGCTTTATATTGGATCAGGAACTTCTGGGCGATTAGGGGTATTAGATGCCTCGGAGTGTCCTCCTACATTTAGGGTGCTTCCAAGTTTAGTGCAGGGCATTATCGCTGGAGGGCAAAAGGCTCTATGGTCAGCTGCTGAAGGCGCTGAAGATGATATCTTTGCTGGGGCTAAGGCGATCGGTTTTCGTAATGTAACCGCTAAAGATGTCGTGATCGCGATTTCTGCTTCGGGACATGCCCCATTTATCTGGGGAGGCTTAAAGGAGGCGAGACAGAGGGGAGCTCAAACGGTTCTCATTACCTCTCATCCATCTTATGCCGAGCACCCATTGCCAGATCAGGTGATTGTGTTGGATACGGGGCCTGAAATCTTAACTGGCTCTACGCGCCTTAAGGCCGGGACAGCTACGAAGATGACTCTCAATATTATAACCACTCTTGCCATGACACACTATGGCAAGGTTATATCCAACCTTATGGTCGACCTTAACCCCTCTAATTCGAAGTTGCGAGAGAGGGCGACGCAAATTGTATCAACGTTATGTGAATGTTCGCCAGAGAAGTCGCGTAAGGAGCTACAGAACAACGGATGGCACGTAAGGGAGGCTATTAAGGTTCTTTCTAAGGTATGAACCCTTTCTTAACATATGTGCAAGGCATCACACAGAATATTCAACAGGCTGAATCTCTCGTGGTGGATGGAGCAAAGGAGGTGGTGTCATCAGAGCATAAGGGGTTGATCTTCGCTCCCCATCCAGATGATGAGTGTATCACTGGCCTTTTACCTCTCAGGTTACAACGAGAGTTGCATTATCAGATAGTGAACGTCCCGATGACTTTTGGGAGTCTAAAGTCTCGAAGAGCTGGGCGCTTAGGAGAGCTTACTAAGGCGTGTTCTTATCTTGGGTGGCATAACCACTTGCAACGAGATGATTTAGAGAATTTAACCACAGAAGATGTGGTAAGGGTTTTAGAGCATTATAAACCCCGTTTGATCGTCTTTCCTCATGGGAACGATTGGAATTCTCGACATGTCGAAGTTCATCACCTTTTGATGCAAGCTCTCCGTGTAATGGATGAGTCGTTTCGATGTATAGTTGTCGAATGTGAATTTTGGAATACGATGGAGACGCCTAATTGTATGGTAGAAGCTTCAGAGGAGGATTTGGCTACTCTCATTGCAGCCACGTCCCTACACACGGAAGAAGTCGCGCGAAACCCTTATCATCTGACATTGCCTGCGTGGATGATAGATAATGTTCGTAGAGGTGCTGAAATTATTGGTGGTCAAGGAGGTGAGAGCCCTGACTTTATCTATAGCACCTTGTATCGCATTCAAGAATGGAATGGTGAGCAGTTGTCTCCTCTTCCTCATCATCAAGCAACGATTCCTCAAGGGGAGGAAAGTCTTCACCAGTTTAAAATATGGAAGTAATTATTCACGATTCACCAGAACAGAGCAGTCTGGCTGCCGCAGAAATTATCGCCTCTCGAATTCGGTCGCATCCAAACACGGTTTTAGGACTTGCGACGGGGAGTACGCCCATTCGTCTTTATCAAGAGTTGATCAGGCAACATGTAGAGGAAGGGTTAGATTTTAGTAAGGTTGTCACCTTTAATCTCGACGAGTATGTGGGGCTCTCTCCACAGCATTCGCAAAGCTATCGTTATTTTATGCAGCAACAGCTCTTTGATCACATTAATATTGATCCTGCCAATACTCATATCCCAGACGGTTTGGCTTCAGATATTCCTCAGCATTGCTTAGATTATGAGGAGCGGATTAAGCAATTGGGAGGGATAGATATTCAGGTTTTAGGGATCGGGACCGATGGGCATATTGGGTTTAATGAACCCTCTTCGTCGTTGGCTTCACGGACACGTATCAAGACGCTGACGCCTCGCACATTAGCTGATAATGCTAGATTCTTTGAGGGGGACATTCAGCAGGTTCCTAAGCATTGTATCACGATGGGTATTGGCACAATTATGGACGCAAAAATGAATCTCCTTTTAGCTTTTGGGAAGGGAAAGGCATCAGCAATTGCTAAAACCGTGGAAGGTCCTCTGAGTGCGATGACTCCCGCTTCAATTCTGCAGAATCATCAGACTGCCAAAGTTCTCATCGATGAGGAAGCTGCAACAGAGTTAAGATTAAAGGAGTATTATCAGTGGGTCTACGCAGAAAAGCCTTCATGGCAAAAGGGGCTGTAAAACCTATTTACACTTGGGTGGATATGGTTTTTTGAATCCCAAAAGGGACATATTACGAATTGTTCAGGTATTCTATACTTGCGCTTTAAAAACAACTGTAGAACGGTAGAAGAATAAGATGGAGGAAGATAAAAAAGAAGAAAACGTCACCGAAGGTCATTCGGTACAAAAAGATACAGTTTCTGAGCAGTCTCAGGTCGTAGAAACATCTCAGAATGAAGCCGAGTCAGCTTCCGAGGTCTCTCCTGCGGTTGCAGAAGCTTCCTCAGAAACCTGTGAGGAAAAGGCAGAAACATCTCAAGAAGACGAAACTTCTCCCGCGGAGGTTGCTCCAACAGCATCTGTTACGGAATCTGCTCCAAGCCCTGAAGCAAAAGAGAAAGAAGAAGCTACCGCAGAGGCATCTATTACAGATCCAACGGCAAACTCTGAATCAAAAGAGGAAGATGCTCCTGCTGCTCCAGCTGAAAAGAAAGAGGTCAAGTTTACTGATTTGGGGCTTACAGAAGAAGTCCTTAAGGCAATTGAGGAGGCGGGGTATGAAACCCCAACTCAGATCCAACGTGATGCCATCCCGGTTGTCTTAGAAGGTAAGGATGTCATTGGCGCGTCCCAAACAGGAACGGGGAAGACCGCAGCCTTTGCTCTCCCAGCTCTCTCTCGTATTAAGCCTAAGGGAAAACCGCAAATTGTCGTTCTCGAACCAACACGTGAACTCGCACATCAGGTAGCGGAACAATTTGAAAAGTATGGTAAGCATACAGGCTGTAAAGTCGCTTTACTTTATGGCGGTGTGAAGTATGGCGCGCAAACTGAAGCTCTTCAAAAAGGTGCGGACATTGTTGTGGCGACACCGGGTCGTTTGATCGACCACTTTTACAAAGGAAATATGCGATTCAAGGAAGTGAGTATTCTCATTCTTGATGAAGTCGATCGTATGCTTGACATGGGGTTCCTCCCCTCTGTTCGTAAGATTGTCAATCTCTCTCCTTGGGATGATAGACAGAGCCTTCTATTCTCTGCTACGATGCCTCCAGCGATTGAGACGTTTGCTCAATGGTGTCTGACAAACCCCAAAGTGATCGAGGTGGCGCGTTCTACGGTTGCTAGCACAATTAGACACGCCTTTTACCCCGTTGCGATGGAGCAGCGAGATGAGCTTCTCCTCGCGATTGTGAAGGATACAGACTTTGTTAGTCTGATGATTTTTACTAGAACACGTAAGGAGGCTGATAGCTTGACCTCTCTGCTTAAGAGTAATGGCCATGAAAAAGTAGCAGCGATGCACTCCGATATCGCACAGAGTGATCGTACGAAAGCGCTCAAAGGTTTTAAAGATGGGGATTATAATATTTTGGTTGCGACAGATGTGGCGGCCCGAGGGATTGATATTTCCACCGTGACACATGTTATCAATCACCGTGTGCCTGAGAATGCAGATGATTACGTGCACCGTATCGGTAGAACGGGGCGTGCGTCTAAAGAAGGTGATGCCTTTACGATTCTTACCGCAGATGAGTTAGACCAGGCGAAAGCGGTCGAAGTGCTCACGAAGCAGAAAATTGCGAAGAAGAAGGTTGAGTCCTTTAACTATACCTATACTGCTCTGCTAGACGAAAATCCAGCGCCTCCACGTCGTAAGCGCCCACCAGCGCCTAAGCGTCGTCGCAGATAAAGGGTGTTTTTATGCGAATCCTAGCTGTAGACCCTGCGATCCGAAACACAGGGTTCGCTATTCTTGAGGGAAATGACCGTTCGGCTAAGGCTCTGGAATACGGAGTGTTAGCCATCCCTAATAAACTGAGGCAATCTCAAGCGCTCTCTGCGGTCAGAACGGCGCTGGCGAACCAGATCAAAAAGTGGGAGCCGGATGAAGTCGCTGTCGAGGGAATCATCTATGTAC
>CAYUKP010000031.1:13362-14467 GCA_964445335.1 uncultured Verrucomicrobiales bacterium | reverse complement strand
ATGCATTGCGACACTGAGAAAGAAAAGGTTACGTGCATGGACTGTAGGGGCAGGGAAGTCGATACGAATGGCGCCTAAATTCTCCTCGTTCCATACACGAGGAACGGTTCTTGTCTGGGCATAGGCAGACATTAGCCCTATAATCGAGACAAGAAATGTTTGAATGAATAGTCGCATGGAATTTAATATTACTAAATCAGTTTAACTGGATTTAAGGAGATGAGAAGCGTATTCTCTAAAAATATAACAAAATTCACTCTCTATTCATTCTAAAATATGCTTAGGTGTTTTCGTAATATGTATATCCATGCAAAGTTGCGCGGAATGTATCCATTAGGTCGCGTCGCTGCTTGGCTGAAATTTTTTCACTCTGTACGGCACGCTCGGCAGTGGCACGGAATTGTTTTTCAATTGTCTTAGGGTTATACTCTACATAACTCAGGACATCTGCAACCGTATCACCCTCGACTTCGTTAGTATACGAAACTTCTCCGTCTTCCACAGATACTGATACGACATGAGGGTCTCCCAGAAGGTTGTGCAAATCCCCTAAAGTTTCCTGATACGCACCTACGAGAAAAGCTCCAATGAGATAATTCTCTAAGGGGGCACGCTGATGGAGGTGTAAATAACGTTTGGCTCCTTTTACATCGATAAACTGATCGACCTTACCATCGCAATCACATGTAATGTCTGCGAGGATCGCTTTATGGGTTGGTTCTTCGTTTAAGCGTTGTAGCGGCATAATAGGAAAGAGCTGATCAATAGCCCAATGGTCGGGTAAGGATTGAAAGACACTAAAGTTAGCGTAATAGAAGCTAATGAGATTTTCTTCTACCGGGACTAATGCTTCAGGGACATCGTCAAGGTGAGGTAAAGCCTCGGCAATTTGAGTCAAAATGTACCAATAGATTTTTTCTCCATGAGCACGTGCCCTTAGAGAAATGACACCAGTATTGAAGAGGGAGCGAATCTGGTCTCGATAAAATAATGCGTGATTTAAGGTCTCCTGAAGTTGGCGAACATCAGAGGGATCAATTTGACTCTGAATTTCCCAAAGGCTTCTGAGCATCTCATGCTGATCTGCATCAGGCATGTCAGGTTG
>CAYUKP010000031.1:0-13262 GCA_964445335.1 uncultured Verrucomicrobiales bacterium | reverse complement strand
TAGTGGAAGAGCTTCAGCATATGTAAGCAATTGCGCTCCTTTAGCCGATCTAAGGTGTCAATAAGTTGCGCCGTATTGAGCCCAAAAGTTGAACGGTCGCCTCCAGATTCCGCCCAATACCCTTCAGACTTGGTTGATAAGCGGAACCTTACTCCTAAAGTAGGGGTGATATTCAGAGCCTCTGCACGATCTAAAATGGCATCGAGTTCACTAGGCATCTCGATTACCAATACAATATTAATCCCCGTTAAGGAGGCCTTTAAGGCCAAATCAATAAACTCTTCGTCTTTATACCCATTACATATTAAGAGTGCATCGGGGTCTTTTAGATGTGCCAATGCTACCAATAGTTCAGGTTTGGAGCCAGCTTCTAACCCATAGTGGTATTTCTGACCAAACTCTGAAATCTCTTCGATCACCTGTTGTTGTTGGTTCACCTTAATGGGGTAAACTCCACGATAGGCTCCCTTATATTGGTTCTCTTTGATGGCCTGTAAGAAGGCTTGATTTAATGCTTCAATACGATGGTCTAGTAGATTTCTAAATCTTATGAGTAAAGGGACAGGTCTCCCTCTATCATCTTGATCTTTAACAATTTTGGCAAGTGAAACGGGAACAACGTCTCCATTAGAGTCTGCCAATTTTACTACGACTTCACCCTCCTCATTTATATCGTAAAACCCTTGTCCCCATTGATCGATCGAATAAAGGTCTTTAGATTGCTTCGCTGTCCAGCTCATGTACTTATGAAATCTTAGAGAGAACCTTTTGAGTGAGTTGTTGGTATTCCCTATTCTCTAGAACAGGGTCGAGACGCTCCACACTTGGGCAAGAGATATCATCTAAGGTCACCCAACTACGACAGCCAGCCAATCCCTTATGGTATGATATTTCTATAGGCTCTGGCAATTGATAAGCTCGAATCATTGCAAGGTGAATTGTACCTTGCGCCATCCCTTTTCCTTCCCATTGAAATCTGTCTTTGATACAGCTTTCCGTCCAGATGTGAAAGGGCGACAATTGATGTATTATCTGCCAATCGTTCAGTTCATAAACCTGATCTACCGCACAAACAATATTAAACGAAAGCGTGTCACCAACTTCCCATTCCTTACCAGGAGTAAAGGTGTCCGTCTCACCTCTCACATGATCGCCTTGCGCATGAAATCTTGTAGGAAAAAGGACAAACCTTTCCACATTTCCAAAACTAAATCCACCTTTTCCTTCATGGATTCCACCTTTACGTAAGATGAGTGATTGTTTGCCTTGTTGGATCGCATCACACACCACTTGCCATTCTTTAAAACAATGCATTTGATGAGCACTGTAGAGGAAGACCGTAAATAGGAAACTAAAAAGTTCCTTTCAGACTCTATCCTATCTTTTTGGGAGGCGTTCTCATGTTTGAAAGAATTGACTGAGTAAAAGGCGAATTTTTAAAGGGCTAACAAACTCTGCGTATGGCACAGGATCGGAAAAAGTGCATTTTGTCTTCTCAATGTATTTGCTCTTCTCTAAGAGAGAGGTAGGATTTAAAAAAATGC
Organism: uncultured Verrucomicrobiales bacterium; assembly: GCA_964445335.1. Lineage (GTDB taxonomy): Bacteria > Verrucomicrobiota > Verrucomicrobiia > Verrucomicrobiales > Akkermansiaceae > WTJZ01. The sequence continues at coordinate 11,718 of CAYUKP010000031.1, read as the reverse complement.
GTATAGTTCAGAAATATGGAGGTACTTCAGTAGGTTCGTTTGATCGCATTCGTAATGTTGCGAATCGTGTGAAGGAGCTTTATGATGCAGGAAATGAAGTTGTTGTTGTTGTGTCAGCGATGAGTGGTATGACAAACAAGCTCATAGGGATGGCCAAAGAGATGGCGAGGGAGCCGTCAGAGCGTGAAATGGATGTGCTAGTGTCTACAGGAGAGCAGCAGTCGATTGCGCTTTTGAGTCTAGCTTTGCATGAGTTAGGGGTTCCAGCAGTGTCTGTAACCGGTAGGCAGGCTGGCGTGAAGACCAAAGGGTCAAATACCCGTGCAAGAATTGAGGATATAGACCCCTCGTATATGAATGCTCAGCTCGAAGCAGGTAATGTGGTCGTGGCCGCAGGCTTCCAAGGTATCAATGAGGAGGGAGTTATTCAGACCTTGGGTCGAGGAGGATCAGACCTTTCTGCGATAGCATTGGCCTCAGCGGTGAAGGCAGATCTCTGCCAGATCCTTACGGATGTCAATGGCGTGTATACCGCAGACCCGAGAGTTGTGAAAAACGCGGTAAAAATGGACGAGATTTCTTATGAAGAATTGTTAGAGCTTGCATCCGTAGGAACAAAAGTGATGCAGTCGCGTTCAGTAGAATTTGCTAAAAAGTTTGGAGTGCCATTTGAAGTACGCTCCTCACTTAATAATGAGCCAGGAACCTTAGTAATAGAAGAAAAACCAAGTATGGAATCAGTAGTTATAAGAGGCGTTTCGATAGAGCGCAATCAAGCCCGAGTTACGATCACAGGCATCCCTGATGAACCTGGATGGTCTGCTAAAATCCTAAAGGCTCTCAGTGAGTCAGAAGTCAATATTGATATGATCGTCTCCAATATTGCTCATGACAAATTGGCGCGACACTCCTTTACGATGAATTGTGATGACTTAGGGAAGTCTCAGTTAGCACTCAAGCCTCTCATGGATGAGCTAGAGAATGGCAAAATCGAGACAGAGGCAGGAATTGCGAAATTGTCTTGTGTGGGGATCGGAATGCGTTCGCACTCGGGAGTGGCTGCCACAATGTTTGACGCTTTAGGTGCAGCAGGAATTAACATTGGGATGATCTCTACCTCTGAGATTAAGATCTCAGTAACAGTAGAGGAGCCTGAGATTGAGAAGGCTGCTCAAGTCGTGCATGACGCCTTTAATCTAGGAGCGTAAAGACTCAGAGAGATGGATCTCCTGATTTTAAGCCTTTTGTGTGAGCTACATAAAAGGCTTTTTTTGTAGGTTTTTATAAGTGAAACATGGAGGGGCTTATTTGCTCTGGGAATATTTCTTGAAAAAATATAAGGCAAAAAATACGCCAGAAACGATCAGGATGCTCCAAAAAGACCTGATGGCGTAAGGGTAGAAGGTAGCGCTGATGAAAAGGCTACCAAAGAGCGCTAAGGTAACACCGAAGAGGATAGTATATGAGAACCATTTCAATACCCATTCGCTGAGGGTATAGGCATTGTGCTTCTTATGAGGATTGGCGCAAATTAAGACTCCTGATGCAATGGATAGCGATACAAGCCAAGCAAGTAGAGTGAAGCCGAGCTTAATCCACAGGTTCCCTAAAGAGCCAAAGTGTAGATTGACGACTCCGTCTTGGATTGTGCAGCCAAGGGTATCTATAGAGTTTGCTTTCTTGAGAAAGGTTCCATCTCCAGAGAAGACGAGAAAGTGTTGTTGCAGGAGAGTGATGTCAGTAGGGCGTCCTTGTAAAATAAGAGTTTTAAAACCTTCTGCATCAGTTTGGATGTTGAGGAGTTCAGGGATAATGTCTGCTTCCCAAAAATTTGAGACCTGAGATAGGGCTTTATCTACTTCTAATAGGTTGGACTTTATGGCAGGTGATTCTACCGTATATGGAGTCATCGAATCTTGAAAGGCTTGTTCGAGAGGTTTAAAAAATAATGCTATACAAGAAGTGATAATTAATAGGGCAATCCCTAGGTAAGCCCCAGTGAGAGCGTATAGAAGCTGAAATGGATACGTGTAGGCAGAAATAGTACGATGGAGGCGACGTTTGATGTTTTTGCGTTGATTACCTAATGTAGAAAAACTTAAATCCTTCTTAAGCGTTTTCCACTGATAAAGCGCTCCCGTTCCGATTAAAATAAAGAAAAATCCCGCAAGAATACCACTGACACGTGATCCTGCCTTAAAGAATCCAAAGTAATGCACATCTACAATGAAAAAGGCGTAATCAATTGCACGAGGTGGAGCTACGCGACATTCGCCAGTTGAGGGGATGACCCATTTATGGATTCTCGAACCATCTTCGAGAAAGGCAAAGAGGTCTCCTACGGGCTTTAACGGTGTGGGGAAGCGAATACGCAGAGGGCGTCCACCACCAGCTTCATGATCTAATATTTTAATTTGTTGATCCCAAGACACTTGGGTATCGTGTGGCAGCTCAGCCAAGTCACTATGTGTTAATTGAAAGGATTCTTCATACCAAAGAGAAAAGGATCCTGCCATAAACATGGTAAAAAGCGGTAGCCCTAAAAGCACACCGAGGAAGGAGTGCAAGCGCCATAGCTTATTTCTAAAATTTCTATTCACTAGTAAAAAAGTGTAAGTGTAAATTACATAACCTTATTTTTTTAGCAATGTTTTATGTAAGGGCGGCAGAAGTCCCCTTAATTTAAAGTTCTCTTAAAAACGAAAAAAGTTGCATGGTTCCCCATGCAACACCTTTAAATTTTTTTTATTCGTTCTAAAGCTGACTATTGAACATCAAGCATAGCACCAGTTCCTGCTTCTTTGGTTTCTATTCTCATAACGGTGCCGGATCCTGCGATGGCTTTCAGACAGAAGCTGATAGAGCTTCCGCTTTGAGCCATGACGTAATCTGTTACATCAATTGCAATTTCTTGATTACGGTCTGCGGTAGTAATGTTAAAGGTTGCAAGTCTAGAACTGATCGCAGGCTTGTTAGACCAATTAAGAGTTGTTTCACTCCAGGAATTGTTATGAACAGCGTAAAGTTCAACTGTGCCTTCTCCTGAATCTGATCTTATGGGAAGAACAAGGTTTACTTGATTAGCCACCCCAAGATCAGAGATATCAAACTTTACATATCCATCTCTAACAAACTTACTGTTTGTGCTATATTTAACACGTAAGTGATCCATGCTCCCATAATTAGTGTTCGCAAAGCTTCCACCTCTTGCGTAACTATCCGCACTGGCAGAGATTTCCATTGGGGTTGCAGAGGGTGTGGTCGCATCTCCTTCAAATTCTAATGTGCTTGGCTCGCCTGACTCCTTAGAGGTGAATGCTAAGAGAGCACTTGACGACGGTGAGTAGATGGCAAAGCTTGCCGTTCCGTCTCCAGCAGCTTGTTGCGCCACATAGTCTGAGACATCAATGCTGAGGTTGTTATTAAGGTCAGCAGATGTGATAGTAAAGGTTTGGAGGAGAGTTTTACCTGTAGGTTGGGTATTCCATGTAAGGTTTCCTTCAGCCCATGAATCATTGACCCCGTAAAGTTGTACGGTGATCCCTGCGGAAGGGACTCTTGAAGGGGTAAGAATAAGATTTGAGGTACCTTCTCCAAGGTCTGATACATCAAACTTAAGGTAGCTACGTCTTGTGAATTTTGAGCTTCCGAGTTTCACTCGTAAGCTACTAGCAGAACCGAATGATGTATTAGCAAAAGATCCGCCTCTTACATAAGTATCTTCTGATACGGAGATGGTAGCAGAGCTGACAGGTGCATTAGAGGTTGAACCCTGAGCTGAAATAAAGGCGTCAGCAATACGGTTCCCCAAGGTCACAACGGAAGGTTGATCGAAGTGTGTCCCATCAAACGTTGTTAAGTCATTTGTATCGACAGTGTACCAGTTAGAATTGGTTGCCATGACATTGGTTTGGGCTGCGCGAATGTAAGTGTGCTTCTCAGCTCTCTCTTGGATCAATGCAGTTACGATTTTCATCTCTGAAGTGTCAGCCAGACCACCAAGATGTGAGTTCATATCATCGATTAAATTTCCAAAAGCCGTTTCATATCCACCGTTTGAGGCGAAGGTTATCCCATCACCTTCTCCTTGTAACCATGAGATTCCTTTAATGCTTGGAGTATATCCTAAGTCCTCTAAGCCTTCGATGGCATCTTGAGTATCTTGAACCCATGCTTGCCACATGGGGTTACCTGAAGAAATACGAGAATTCCAATGGGTTTGAAGCTTTGTGCCACCGTCAGTTATTTTAATAATTGCGATCTTGTTGTCTGACTGCGCATGTAGCGAACGTGTGAAGCTAATTTCTGGTCCATAGTATCCAGAATCTAAAGTTCCAAGAGTAACAAAGTTTCCGTTGGTGGTTACATCATTTGATGCGGGGCCGTCAGTAGTGTAGTAATACAAAACATCATTATCAATTGAGTTGTTGGCAACAAACCCCGAGCTCACTCTGCCTGACATGTTGGATTGGCCAGAAAGAATATACACATCAACTGGAGTAGCATTTGCAAAGCTTGCTTGTGCTAAAAGAGAGGATAAGATGAGTGTTTTCTGGAAATTCATGGGCGGCAATTATTTACTAATACACCAGCTAAATGTTTGCCAAGAGGTTGTGGTGATACTTAAGATACTTTTTTTCAGGGTGTTATGAATTTGTATGTTTTTTGTAAAGCTGTGAAAAGTAAGTAAATTTTTCCGCCAATTCTCATTTTGATGAAAAAAATACGCCGTCAATCATCAGTTAGGTCTTCAACCTAAGAAAAAGGGTCTAAAGTCAATAAGAGTCATGAGCATAAAATATGCTCCCCCTCGGAGGAAAACCTCAGCTTTCCAGCCCTTACACTCGTTAGCATAGTAAGACAACAGACAGATAAGAGCGAGAAACTCGGTTTCGTCAGCCATGGCATAAATACCAAGCACAAGACCTGCGGAAATAATAAAGGTAATGAACCAATGGTAGCTCCGGCGAAAAAGACAGAGCAAGGAGAGCGTGAGTTCGATGCCAATGGTAGTAAAAGCTAAGGCTTGGCTTGCGCGAACCATCTCCTCAGGAATTATAATAGGCAGTGATGTCGGTGGCGCAGGAGCATTCATCTTAAATGAGATGTAAGCTTGCTTTAATTCTTCGCATACTTCTGCAAAAGAGGGGTTGTGAACCTTAAGCACCCAATAGGCTAATCCTTCACTCATTAAAAGGGATGAGAGCAGATTACCGTCTGTGTAGAACGGACAAGAAAGCTTTTGGACTCCTGCATAAAATAAACAGACACAGAGTAATAATCTCGCAGAGTTTGCCCAAATCGCAAACCTCTCCTTCTCTTCTTGCTCTCGACTACCTAGGGCAAAGGCGATGGAAAAGTATACATAAAGGAATGAGGAGTTTGGAGCGTAGGAGTGCTCTAGGATAAGTTCCAAACTGAGTGCGAAAGCTAATACAGACCAGTATCTGACATTATAAAACAAATGATTCTTAGCAAGCGAACCTAAAGCCAAAAAGAAAACACCGAGATCCATAAATAACAAAGCTCGGTCTGTTTGGAAGATAAAGAGTCCTTTAAATCCGTGAACGTGATTTAAAAGAATAAACCCAATCAGAAGGTAATAAGGAATTTTTTCTCTACTGAATTTCTCTAGGGAATAGGACATTTTGGTGCAATTGCGCTTGGTGTTGATCCAGTCTTGATTCAGCAAGAATGAGAGCAGTTCTATCTCGTTCGTCTTGCGGGATCGCGTCTATAGTTACCATTTTATCTAAGAGTTTTTGTTCCGTTTTGGGGTTTGGGAAGCTCTTAAAGTCAAAGATCTCATATCGTAGCTTTTTTTGCTGATTTGTGGCAATGTTTTTAATGCGAGTATATGTTACTTCTCCATCTTCTTGATGTTGCACGATCCAGATGAGGCGTTTCCCAAGAGAGGGGGTTGTATACATGCCAAACCCACCTCGCTTCCAAGATGTGTTGGGAGGGTGTCTTAGTGCAATGAAATGCCATCCAGCCACGATGAAAGCGATGAGAGGGGCGATATGATATGGCTTCATAGATAAATACTCGGATTATGTGGTGCTTAGGTGAGGGGATGTCAGTTTATGAAGGTATCCTCCGGTGATGGCTCCAATGATTGGGGCAATGACATAGACTAGAAGCCATCCTGCTCCTAAACAAGAGAAGGGGTAAGCTCCCCATCCGGTTAGAGACAAAACAAGCCGAGGCATAAGGTCACGAGCGGGATTAAATCCAGCCTGAGAAATTGGGGCGATGATGGAAATTAGGACTGTGAGAGTAATGCCGATAATTAATGGAGGGAGCCAAGAAGGCATGCGAGATGAGGGCTGAGTCGATAAGGAGCAGATGACAAATGCTAAAATTGCCGTGCCAAGACCCTCAGCCATGATGGCATGTTTGAGGGTGAACCCTTGTGTGTGAGGTGCACCTGCAGGATTCGGGTAGAACTCTGCTAGAATCATGGCCGAACGTTCACTGCCAATCTCACCTCTTACGATGCCTTCCGCTTGCTCAAACAAGGTGATACTTGGCTCAAAGAGTATAAATAGCAAACCTCCTGCGGCAAAGGCTCCAAGACATTGCGCCGCAATATATAATGGAGCTTTACGCCATGAAAAGTCCGTAAAGCAGGCTAGACAGAGTGTTATTGCAGGGTTGAGATGGGCTCCTGAAAGGTGTACGGAGGCGTAAATGGCAACGGTCACGGCCGCCCCCCACAATGCTGCAACTTGATAGAGACTATTAAAGGATGATAGCAACACCGCTGAGGCCACTGTACTGCACCCCAGAAAGACTAGTAAAAAGGTTCCGATGAACTCTCCAGTAAAGTAGCGTCTATTCATTAAGTTAAGTATAGGGTTGAGCTTAATACCTTATCCTTGCCCTTCGCGGACACCTGTGATGAAGGCTCCAAAGACCAACTGAATTTGGTCTCGAATACGACGAAACGCTTCAATTTCAGATTCTTCCGGGCGTACGGCCTTTGGAGGGTCTTCAAACCCCCAATGATACCTTGTGACAGCATTGGGGAACACGGGACACGCCTCATTTGCATTTCCACATACCGTAATCACAATATCTATCCCCTGATTTAGATAAAGGTCTAAGTGCTCAGATTTATGCTTCGATAGATCGATTTCGAGTTCCTGCATGACCTCGATAGACAAAGGGTGTACGTATCCTGAAGGGTTTGAACCAGCGCTATAAACATTGAATAAATCTGATCCTAGATGTCTTAGAAACCCCTCTGCCATATGACTACGGCAAGAATTACCAGTGCAAAGCACGAGAATATTCTTTTTCATGTCTTAATTCGCTAGAGAAAACACATAAACGGCTCAAGAATATTTTAAGGCGATAGTGGATATTGTTGTGTTTGATTGTTTTGTGTTTTGATAAAACAAGTAAAAATTGTTTTTTTGAGATAAAGAAGGGATTGTGATTAATTGTAAACTTTACTTCATCTCAGAAAAAAACGAATTTAAAGAGAAAAATTTACCTGAAAAAATAAATTAAAGGTGAATAGCTAACAACCCTTAAATAATGTAACCCTATTGAATTAAGCGTGTTATGTTAATATTCTAGTTTTTTGGCACATGACGAGCGTTACTTATAATAACTTCCACTACATTCTATGAAATTCCTTCTCTCACTCCTCTTCGTTTTTGCTTCTGCTGTTCTTGTAAGTGCGCAAAACGATACAAGTTTTGAGAAGGGGTCTCAGTCAAATGTAGTTGTTTTGAGTGTTGACAATGCAGGCACTGTTTTACACCTTATCAAAGGGATTACAGAAGCTGCAGACCAAGGTGCTGATATAATCAATATCGAAGTAAATACGCCTAAGTCCCAAGCAATTCAACGTGCGATTCGCTACGCTTCAGAAAAGGGATGCACGATCGTTTCCGCTAATTAAAGAGTATTTCTTCAACAAGCGGTTATCATTGTTCCTATAGAAATATATAGAGGTAAGGGAGCAAAGTTGGTTGAACCTCCGCAGAGAATGTGCGTCGGAGGTAAATGATTTCTCAGTTAGCGAATGAAGACAAACGTGCAATGAGAGGTTCTCTGAACGATTTTTGTAAGATACACCATTTGAGTTAAAATAGCCTTTCAGACCGGATGTCCGAAATCGCCAAATAGGATCGTGTAGGGGGAGAGAAAAGAGCGCTCCAAAACCATTCTTCGACCGTTGTCCAGTTTCTCCCGGTGTCGTCGATAATTATGGTTTGTACCGTGAGGTCATTTTTGGCGTTTCTTGCATGGTAAGTTTGCCATATTCTGCCCTCGGAATCGGTGGTTTCAGCGTGGTTTGAAAGTTTGAAGCCACTGGATTCTAAGCAGGTACTCGTATTGTGAAGCTTTCGAGTGGCGCCATGCACTTGACGTAAGATTAACATGCCAGAGGGATGATGGTAGGTATCGATCTGACCAGGGAATTGTTTGGTAAACTCTTGTTCTAGTTTCGTGGGAGGGCATTTTATGAGGTTTAGGGCGGAGTATTCCGTCGGAATGGGAATCGGGGATTTCTTCTTAAGGTTGAGCGGAAGTGAAAGGAATGATGAGTGAAGCCAAGTCATGTTGCAAAGGATGGTTAGGGTGAAAAAAATAGGGAGTAATTTTGAAGGGTTCATGTACGAGAGGTGAGGTTTTGGCTAAGGGTGATTAGGCCATAGACGCAGAAGGCATAAATGAGTAAGCCGACACCTTCGTGGACCCAGGCTGGCCAGTGTACGAGATGAGATTCTGGGAAAAAGAGGATGATACCTCGGAAGGCATTTCCTAAGATTAGGAGAACCCCTGAGATTCCATAGAGGAGGAGTGCTTGCCTCCAGTTGAGGTGTAGCAGAGCAATCAAGGCTGCACAGAGAACCGTGCCTGCCCAGAGCATTTTGACCCCACTACAGGGCGGGTCGACGAAAACGTGTTGTCCCTGATAGAGGAGACCTGTGCCATGAAGGGTGACCTCGAATTGAAGGAGTTGTAGACCATGGGCGCAGATCTCTGCGACAATTCTTCGGAGCGGGTAGCCAAGGAAGAATTGTAAGGAGTCTAACCACGGGAGGGTTAAGTAGCTGAGAGAGCTTACGCCAAGGTTCTTCAGAAGCCCGAAGTGATATAGTAAGACGGTAATAGCGAGGAGAGCCTTTATCATCGCAGGCATGGGGATGGACCACATTAGGATGTAACCTACGATTCCTAGAGTCGTTAAAAGCTCACACGGAGTCTCTCTATTCGCTTCTTGTGATCCTAGCCATAGAACCAATGGCAGAAGCACAACGGATAGCGCAGATTCTCCACCTGATAAGATCCGACGCGTATACCAAACGTAGCTCGGGACAAAGCAGGAGATGAGACAGGTCTTGGTAAGAAAGGAGTAGTTCATAGGTGTGCGGGGAGATATCTTAATTTCTTCTGCGAATACTAAGGGTTGCGAGACCCGTGATAAGGACGAGCAGAAGGGTGCTTGGCTCAGGGATACTGCCATTGCTCAACCGAAGGCGTGGGCGATTGGCTCGGGTGCGCTGGACTCCTGTATCTGATTCTCTGTTGAATTTGTCGGCGCGTTTTTCGGCTGCATCTAGTTGGCGGTGTTGTGTCTGATTTACTAAGACGATCATGGAGGAGTATGGGGTGACGACGTGATGTGTAGATGCCAATTCGTGAAGTGCTTCTAAGGCGGTATTGGTCGTGTTTTGATTGGTCGCGTGCTGCTCAATAAGAAGTTTGGCTGCGATGGCTGTTGGCTGGGGTGTCGTCTCTTGTTGGGGGCTGCTTTTGCTGAGAACCCAGTTTTTTGGGGCGAAGGCGGGTAACTCCTCCAGCTTTGATCCTACTCCACCGCCGGAACCATTGATGGCGTCTTGAACAGCGTCCGGATAAGCGAGCGCGAAGGTGTCGCCAAGATGTAGAATATTGAGGGTTCCCTCATGGGATGTCCAAGGGCGTGTGAGCTCTGTGTCTGAACTAGTTTCGTATCCGCCTTCGTCCGAGAGGATCAGAATATGATCGTAGCGCCCAGTGAGAGAGCTGGCTAAAAACTGATTGAGAATCTCAGCGTATTCCAGATGCCCCCAAAAGCGTCCCTCATCAGAATGATTGATTTTCTGAAGAGACTCTTGATTGGGAGATGCGAGGTAAAGGTCAGGTGCGATAGTGACTTGAGCGGATAGGTGTTTCAGAGCTTTTGAGATCTCCCGTTGATGGCTTCGCATGCTGTATGACCCATCAATGATTACTCCAATTGTTGTCTCTTTTATTGAAGGAGACGGTTGCTTGGACAGGAGCAGCTCTCCTAAGGGCAATTCCTCTAAGGCTTGGGATGAGTCGACACCTTTGACATATCTTGGCAACCATTTGGTAGAGAGCCATGGCGTGGTCTTTAAGTTGCTTGTTCTTTCGATGCCTTTAGCGAACTCGGTATTGCGCTTTTCGAGCAATGACGGCAGGGGAATCTTAGAACCTTCTTTGAGCACCTGCCACTCCATCCAGAGATACAGCTTGGCAACCTTGACCTTTGGTAGCCCCCTGAGCCTCTCTTTTCTTGGGATCGGGAAGACGCGTAATCTGTATTGACGTGGGCCGACTTGCTCTAGGAGCGCGGGATCTACCCGGCGTCTTCTTTGTGCCTTGTAGACGGCTTGAGCAGCGCCACGAGGAGCGACTCGATACTTGAATGCTTGAGACTTATCAGGTGTATTACCGAGGTAGAGTCCATTAATGGCCGCGTCCTTGGGGAGCGTAAAGGTGTAGAAGGCTTCTTGTAGGTCAAAGGTGTTGTTTTCGTAAGCTTCGAAAAGCTCCACTTGTGCCCAAGACCCGTGATCCTTGACTGTGAGAGACTGTTCGGTGACTGAGACTTTACGGTCTGCTAGATCGAGGAGTCCTGCTTCGGCAGTGCTGCGTTCATAAACAGCCTCCATGGCGCGCTTGATAGATACTCTCTCGGCCTTTTGGATCGCTGTATCAAACAGTTGCTTATAGGTCTTCTCTGCTAGGGGGGCGTCTGTTCTCCCGCCTTGGTAAATAAAGGGAGACAGGATGTAAGAAAAGGATTGGTTCCATAGATCAGATAGCCCTTCGACGTCGGAATCAAACAAGTCCCGAAACCAACGGGTAAAGAAATCATCCTCTCTAAGCAAAGGATAGCGATAGGAATTGAGGTAGGCGTTTGTTAATTGCTTTTGTAGAGTTTGAAGCTCTTTGTCTGAAAGGTTGGAACCTTCGCTTGTTTGTAAGCTCTCAGACAGTTGAGAAAAGTTTGGTGGCGTGTTCCACTGAGAGGTTTGATACAGGCTGCAGGAGAGGAGGATGGCTATTGTGAGTGACCCGATTGCGCTGAGACGTCTCTTCGGTTGTTCGCTCAGCCACCTCCTCCATGCCCCAAAGGTAATGGAGAGAAAGGCAGGAGGCGCGATAAAGAAGATAATGATGGTAAAGGAAATAAAGAGGAGGAAAAAGAATCCAAAGATACTGCTCGTTATTAAATAATCTAAGTTCAGCAGAGTTCTGCCGAGTGAAATGTTTCGGAAGACTTCTTTGAATACTGACGCCACAGTGGGAATGGTAAAGAGGAGCCCGAGAAGTCCAAGGGTGAGGCTTGACCAGAGAACGATACTTTGAGGTAGAATCTCCCAAGCTCGACGACTGGAGGGTGAACTCCTGAACAAAAGATAACCTAAATAACCGATAGATATCGCACAAAGTCCTAAGAAGAGG
>CAYUKP010000030.1:0-14831 GCA_964445335.1 uncultured Verrucomicrobiales bacterium | reverse complement strand
AGCCTTAGAGGAAAAGAACGCCTTAGAGGAAAAGAACGCCTTAGAGGAAAAGAAAGCCTTAGAGGAAAAGAACGCCTTAGAGGAAAAGAACGCCTTAGAGGAAAAGAAAACCTTAGAGGAAAAGAAAACCTTAGAGGAAAAGAAAACCTTAGAGGAAAAGAAAGCTCACAAACAAAAAAAGAACCAAGGCAACAAGTCTCTAATTCCTCTGTATTGCGTTTTATTGCTATTGCTCATCATGGGGCTTGGCTTAATATTTGATACAAAAAATAAGTCGCACGAACCAACAAATCAGATCGTGGCGGAAGCAACGCTTACTCCTGATGAGTTTAACGCGTCGGATGAAATATCAGTGCAAAATGATAGCCTGTCTTATACAGATGTTATTGCAGCCAGAAAGGTAGCGCTAGCCTTTCTTAATGCAAGGAGTGTCACAGAAGCGTCTGAAAGCACCTTAGGAGAGGAGGATTACTTTGATCTGTTCTATGAACCTATGCCTAGGACTCAGGCTCAGTTTAAGTTCATTCAAGGTCGGTCTTACTCAAATGGAGCAAAAACGGCTCTTTTTAGAATGGCTTATTCTGATACGGAAGTCAAAGAGCTCCTTATGGTTGCTTCTCCTCATCAAAAGTTTTTAGTGGATTGGCAGTCCATATATTTGGTGAAAGAAAACAATGACTTAAAGAGTCTAGGAACACTCTCCTCAAAACCAAAAGTATTTAAAATGTATCTTACTAGAGGCAATTTGTATAATGCGGATTACCCCTCTGAAGAGTACCAATCCCTTAGGGTTCGTGACTATTCTAATAGCTTTTCGACAACAGCTTATGTGAAGATTGGAAGTTTAACTTCGGCCCTTTTAGCACAAGCCTTTATGTCGTCTAACCTTAAGTTAGAAGGCGAGCTAGCAACTAGGATTGAAGCAAAGATGCAGAGAAAAGGCTCAGACTTAGAAATTATTGAGATTCTATCATCAGATTGGTCTGATTTATCGACCTTTATGCCTCAGGAGCCTTTACTCTAAGAGCCTCTAGTATATTTCTTGAATACTTCATGGGTACTGAATAGTGCCCTTCCCCCTCCAGCCAATGAGTTATTACTTGGGGGATTTGCCCTGCAAGATGTTGAGCCATTGCGAAAGGGATATTTTGGTCAGTTGTTCCATGCCAAAAGTGAACTGGGCCTGTTATTCGGCTATAATCGAGATTCCAAGGTTCTGAATACGCGTCCGCGTCACATATCAGCCCTGGGGCATTGTTTGCAAACGCTTCTCGGAAGCTATGTAAGGCAAAGACAGTTGTGTCGTCTTCTAAAAAGACTTTTTGATCAGCTGGAGAAAGTGTCTTCACAAACCATGAGAGCGGAGGCTCATCGTATGTTTTTGAGGCAATCCATTTGGCAATAGGCATGAGGGGTTTGATTAATACTGGCAGTGCAGGCCTGAGCTTCAATAATACCTGATACATGGGATTCATTCCACTTTTGTCTTTCAGCTCAGCAAGGGGAGGGGCTCCACAGACAACACTTGTTGAGGCGATTCGTTCTGGTAGAGCACAAGCAGTGGCTAGGGCATACGGACCTCCTCCAGAAATCCCTAATAAGTGAACTGATTGCCCTTTTAAGTTTAAGAGATCTAGAAACTCATTGGCAAGCGCAGGCCACATCGCAAGGGTACGATCAGGCTGGTGGTCAGACCATCCAATACCAGGTCTATCAAGAGCATAAATCGTAAAGCCTAGTTCAGCACCCAAGGAATCAAGAGATTTCCCCTGTAGTCTTGAGCTTGGCCATCCATGAAAGTAGAGGATTGGGATTCCATTGGTAGCTCCGTATTCGGCATAGCATAGTTGCAAACCGCTCTTTAAACGGACAAATTGTTGATGTTTCGTATTCTGAGAGGTCATAAAGTCTGAGCCGTGAATAAAGTAGAAGAGAGAGGGAATAGTGAGAGAGCTTTGTAGCTCTCTCCATCAATTAGAGCCCCTAATTATGAGAGGCACAAACGCTCAAAGATATTTGCCAAAGGCATATGCATCCCGATGTAGAAGTCTCCAAATTCCCCGTAACGAGCAGATACCTCATCAAAGCGCATTTCATAGACGATAGCCTTGAGGTCATAAGTGTCTTTTGCTAACAGGGTGACTCCCCATTCATAGTCATCTAGTCCTGTAGCTCCTGTGATAAGCTGAAGAATGCGACCTGAATATGTACGACCTGTTTTTGCATGTCCCTTCATGAGTTCTCTACGGGTCTCGTAATCCAAGGAATACCAATTGTCCGCTCCTTCACGGCGCTTAGACATGGGGTAGAAACAAAAGGCTGGCCAATCTGGAAGCACAGGGTAGAGCCTGTGTTGGAGGTAATGCTCCATTCTCTTATCAAACTCCGCAAGTCCCGCTTCAAACTCAGGAGACCCTTTGGTTAACCCTTGCTCACCTTCTAATGTTTCCTTGGCATATTGCTCAGAAGTCGTGGTATACTCTGATCTCTCTGTTTGAGAGAGGAAGGAATAGACAGGTTGCAAGACATCAGCTCCAAGCGAGAGGGTTAAACGCTTTTCGAAGGCTGTGATGACATGAAGGTCTGGAGCCAGTAGCATAAACCCTAAGTCTGCTTTAGGTGTTGCGACGGCGAAGGATAAAATTTGCGCTTCTTCATACTCGCAAATTTCTTGGACCAAACTTGAAAGTTTTGTTTTGGCCTCTCTCTGCTCTTCATCAGACATTACATTCCATTGGGAGTAATCGACTTGGTAGAAGAGATGTATGACATGCCACCCCTCTTTAGGCGTCAGTGGAGGCGTAGTGTTTATCGGAATTTCATTCATAAGGTTTTCAACTAGTTATTACTGGTGAGTTTTGGTAATTCGGCATAAACTGGGATCTTGGCCAGCTCATTATAGTCGGACATTGTCACACTATCATCTGGGCCTTCAAGGATGACCAGATACCAAGGCTTTAAGTATCCACTATTATATGCACTAAAGTCGCTTCTAGAGGGAATGCCCTCTATGCATTTAAAGGTCAATTCCGCACTGGAGCTAAAAGACCCGTTAACAAAGCTGGCTGTTACGGGATCCCCCGTATATTTTTCCTCAGAGTTGAGGTAATAGCATCGCAGTTTACCTGATTGCATGGTTTTCTCTAGAGTAATAGTCGTCACCGGGTAAAAGGACTTGTCAGACAGTCCGTCATCGGAAACAGGGTTGTCTACAGAAACCCATCGTGTGTCTGTAGAAGCAATCGAGGTATATTGACCTTTGATAGGATACGCTTGGGTAGAGTATTCATCTACACTCCATGAGGCATTCTTGGCGACAAAGTAGAATGACAAAATTGCAATACATGTCAGAACACTCCCAACAAAAATCGCACACACAACTGAAAATACATTGTTTTCTAAAGGGGGGGCTAGTGTGTCTTCTGCTTCTAAAAGAAAATTATCTAGATCAGGGTCAAAACTTTTGGGATTGTTCACTATACATTCTTCTAGTTGATATATGACATTAGAAAAGGGAAAAACTAGAGTTGAATTAAAAAAATCCAGAAAAAATGCATTGCATCCTTTTCGTTAGTGGGTGAAGTGTTCCTTATGGCAGATTTAGAAGATAAAAATCCAGAGAATGTTGCAGGTAAGTTCTACGTTGATAGCCAATGTATTGACTGTGACTTGTGCCGTGAGACTGCGCCTGCAAACTTCACAAGAGAAGAGGATGAAGGGTATTCTTATTTGTTCAAGCAGCCTGAAACAGAGGAAGAAACGGAACTTTGTATCGAAGCTATGGAAGGTTGCCCAGTTGAGGCAATCGGCGACGATGGCGAATAAGGCTTTTCTTATAAGAAATATTCTATAGGCTCTTTCTTCATTTCAGAAGGTCATGAGAAGAAAGAGAAATAAACGAGTATGGAACTTTAAACGATCTTGGTCCCAAGATCGTGCCATGCTTGATATGTTTGGAGGGGTCAAGAAACCCAAGGTTGACGAAGGTTTGGCCTTAGCTCAAGACTTACTCAGTGGCATTATCGATGATGTAGGCCTTAAGGAAGGGGTCACATTAGAAGACCTCTGTGTGGCTTGGGCTACGATTGTGGGACCTAACATATCGAATAATTCCGAACCAATCGAAATTAGAAACGGAACCTTACGAGTGCGCGTCACTCAACCCGTAATTAGGTTCGAGCTACAGCAACGACATAAGCTCTTGTTGTCTAAAATTGCGGAGGCTTTGCCTCAGGTGAAAATCTTGAAATTAGAAATCACCTTGTAATACAAGACTTTCTTTTTTCCTGCCTTATAAGACATTGGTTAGCACTTTCATCGTCATCGTAATGACGATCAGAGCCACAGGATAAATGGTGGCGTAATTAATCACAGGGATCTGAGAGGCGTATTTACTGGTCAGAGAACCCAGTGCAGGGGTTGACGTCATACTCCCACAGAGGGTGCCTAAAATGGTAAGCGGGCTGAGTTTGCAGAAAAACGCGAGAGCGCAGAAGGTCGCAGCAATTGCACCCAAGGTAATGAGCAACCCTAAAACAAGAAGTGAGGGACCGTAGGTCGTAAAGGTTTCCACAAACCCTCCGCCTCCTTGGATACCAGAATCCGCCACGAAGAAGGCCAAGCCAATACTCTGGAGCAATTCTCTGGTATCCCGACGAATGTGGGTGACGACTTGTCCAATGTGTCCAAAGTGACCAAAAATTAGCGCCATGACAAGTGGTCCACCGGCCAACCCCAATGTAATAGAGTTAGACCCTGGTAAGGAAAACGGAATCATAGCGAGCAGGATACCAAGGGAAATCCCAATACTCAGAGAGAGAAGCTCCATGCCTGCAGGGCTAGATTTCTTATGCCCGACAGCCTTAGAAAACGCTCGTATGGCATCAGGCCTACCAATCACTCGAAAGATGTCTCTACGCTCGACTACCGTATCTCCCTTAGGTACAAAGGTAAACCCGTAGCGAGAAATACGTGTCACCATGACGCCGTAATTTTTTAGGGTTGCGATGTCATGGAGTGACTGCCCCACAAAGTTGAGATTATGACACTGCACATGTTGACGCTCATTCTCAATATCACGCACATAGTTCTTGCTGCTTTTCTGTCCGATCAAGTCTATCGCAAGATCAAGATCCTTCTCGCGCCCAACCATTAAAATGTGCTGACCTTTCTCAAAGGTATCTTCGTAGGCCAGAGGCAGAAGACGCTCTCCCTTCAGGCGTCTCGCAATCTGGCATCCCTGTAAATGCTTTAGGCCAAAGTCTGAAATGTTGCGCCCACAGATGGCTTGATTGGTCACCTCAACCAAAACGTTGATGAGGGACTCTTCTTCCGCTTGGCTTTCGACGATCTCTTGCTCGATCTGCTTCTTATACAGTAGGTTGGGTAAGATCTGAACGCTAATAATCAGTCCGATAATACCTAGAGGGTAAGCAATTCCATACCCGACAATGAGGTTTTGACCACTTCCCTCAATGCTCTCTGCGGCTGCTGCAAGAGCCGGAGCGCTAGAAAAGGCTCCAGCATAGAGTCCGAGGGCTATATCTTTGGGTAGGTCTAATACTTGTTGGCCAAAGTAGAGAATTAGAGCACCAGATGCCATCGTTACAATAGCAATAATAACTGATCGGACGCCATGCTTTGAGAGCGCAGAGAAAAACCGACCTCCTGCCGAGATTCCGATACAATAAATAAAGAGGACCAGTCCTAGCTTACCAACCCCCTCAGGAATTGCATAGCCAAAGTGCCCAATCACCAACGCAACAAAAAGAACTCCAGCGGCTCCAAGACTGATTCCCCTTAAGGAGACCTTTCCAAGGAGTAACCCTAAGGCGATGGTGAAAAATAAACAGAAAAGAGGAGTATCTAATAAGATATGAAGAGTGTTCATCTAGAGATTAGGGTGTGTTCAATAATCTAAGCAATAGTTACGCCATTTTCTTACATTACCTCATGCGTATCACTTACTTATAGGTTTAAATCGTACTCTAACATCATGAAAGGGGATACGATAATCGAAAAGTTCAAAAAATATCTTTCTTTGTATTTCTAATGAACGCATCGTTTGACAAATATTTCTTACTATTGGTTCTTCTTGCATTAATGGATCTGAACCTTCGAGAGAAAAGTTGAGGGAAATCCAGTGGCGAATGCGATATCCAATGAGGTAGTAGTGTTCTTCTAACTTTGGTAAGAGGTGATAAAACGATGAGAGCGTACGATGTACATTATCCGTACCAAAATGCAAAAAAAGATGCCTCAAGTCCAGAAGGGTATTGGTGCGCATGTCCCTTTCAAAATCTAACGTGTAGGTGTTGACGAGTTCTCGATCGATCCAATCAATCACAAGATTCTTTTCAGCTACCGCAGTGGGGGTTAACAACAGTTCCTTCTCTTGCATAAAGGCATAATGCGACGTATTGTTTCATATATCAAGATATATATTGAGAACAAATCTCAATAAGGATAAGTTATGGGAAAAACATTATGCAAATGGAGTCGAAAGGACTTCGGAAAAAACGGGAAAAAGCTTCGAAAGGTGACAGCAGAGGCGACACATTATTGTGAGAAATGCGCAAGAGTCGCCAATCAAAAAGACCTGCTCTGTAGAGCAGGCCTTTTTAAGAAAAAATCGGATTCCTAAAAGAGATTATCCCTTGGCGAGGTAACTTTTAAGAAACCAATCCGCCTTTTTATGCACACGGATACGCCCGATCAAAAGATCCTCTGTCTCGGGGTCATTCAGGTCTCCACAGGCATTTCGTGCGTCGATAGCAGTATTCATTACCACTTCGTTTGCTATCAGCACTGCGGAAACAAAATCTCTTGCAGAAGCCGCTTTTGCAGAGGGTGCTTCTGGGACATTTGACATCTCTGCGAGACGCTTAAGCCCTCCTTCTGAATAATGGCCAAGCTGCCTTACTTGCTCCGCAATGTCATCAATAGCGACAAATAATTCCTCATACATGGTTTGAAACATTTCGTGTAAGGTGAGGAAGCTTTCTCCCTCCACATTCCAATGTGCGAGATGAAGTTGACCTAATAGGCCATATGAATCTGCTACCAGTTGATTGAGGTGAGTAGATACCGTAGATGTTTGGGATACGCTCGTTTGAGTTTGACTAGACATGTGTAGACTCTAAAGCAACTTGTAACAAAAATAAATACAAATAGTTGGCGTTTAGAGTCTTTTTAATTCTTTAGTTTATATTTTTCTTTATGGAGTGTAAATAACGACCGGACCTACCGTGGAATTTTGGACAGATTTGAGCTTTTCAACGGCTTTTTTTACCAGTTGAGCGGCCTTTTGCGCATCATCAGTCGTGTGTGAGTGATCAAAGCTGAACCGCAAGGAGCTTTTGGCCTCTTTATCTGTGAACCCCATCGCCTTCTGCACATGTGAAGGCTGTTGCTTACCGGTCATACAAGCACTGCCTGAAGAGCAGGCCAATCCATATTCATCTAATAAAATCACGAGCCCCTCCGCTTCACAACCCTCAAAGGAAATATGCGAGACTTGAGGCAACCGGTCTGCGGTCTGCGCATTGATGCGAGCAGATGGCAGAACTTCTTTAATTGCTTGCTCAAAGGTGTCTCTCACCAGTGATGAAGGGGGGGAGTGTTGCAAGCGTGTCTGTGCCATTGTTGCTGCGATGCCCATGCCAACAATGCCGGCCGTATTTTCTGTCCCACTCCGTAAGCCAGACTCCTGCCCGCCCCCTCTGAGGAGAGGGTGACTACTTAGACCTTCTCTGATATACAGAGCTCCGACTCCTTTGGGACCATGGAATTTATGTGCGCTCAGGGACATAAAGTCGATGCGGGTTTCTTGTACATTGATTGGGATTTTTCCTACGGCTTGAATGGCATCGACCATTAGCACCGCTTGATTATTCTGCGCCCAATTAGAGAGGTCTTCAATAGGTTGGATGGATCCTACTTCATTGTTGGCCCACATTACCGAGATTACGCTAGGAGAAATCTTCGCGAGGGCATCCAGTTGTAGGATGGCATCTGATGAAACGGGGAGATAATGTACAGAGCGCCCTCTCTCCTCTAAAGATTCCAAGGGACGTAAGACAGAGCTGTGCTCGATCGCGGTGGAGGCAAATACTGCATCAGTAGGCAAGGAGCGGTGCACGGACTCCAGAATGGTGTTATTCGACTCGGTTCCTCCACTCGTAAAGTAGATTTCGGAGGGTTTTGCGCCAATAAGGCTGGCGACTTGGGATCGCGCCTCGTCAATGGCATCCGAAGCCTTACGACTGGCTCGGTATCCACTCGATGGGTTAAACCAATAATCGGTATAATAAGGGAGCATGGACTCAAGGACTTCTGAGGCAGGTTGAGTCGTGGCAGCGTTATCTAGGTATAGCACTCCCTACCCATACTAAGAAGAGACGATTTCTGTCAATTGACAGATCTTAAGTTTTCAGAACGCCCCAAAAAAAGGAACCTCAATCTGAGGTTCCTTTGTGTTATATCTTAGGGATAAGAATTCGTAAGGTTGGTCAGAGACCGAGCTTACATCATTCCGCCCATTCCACCACCGTGGTCATGTCCGTGTCCACCAGCAGCTTCTGGCTCAGGAATGTCGGTGATAAGAGCTTCTGTCGTGAGGAGAAGGCCAGAGATAGACGCTGCGTTTTGGAGTGCAGAACGTGTCACTTTGGTTGGATCTACTACACCAGCCTCTACGAGGTCTTGGTATTCACCTGTAGCAACGTTGTAACCTTGACCTGAAGTCTTCACTTTCTCAACGATGAGAGCACCTTCAAGACCTGCATTTGCTGCAAGCTGACGGAGAGGAGCTTCGATCGCTGTCTTCACGATCTCAGCACCTGTTGCTTCGTCACCAGTAAGGGTAAGCTCACAGATTGCGCTCTGCGCTGTGATAAGAGCGGTTCCACCACCGGAAACGATTCCTTCTTCAACCGCTGCACGAGTTGCGTGGAGAGCGTCGTCTACACGATCTTTCTTCTCTTTCATCTCGGTTTCGGTTGCTGCGCCAACGTTGATTACTGCAACACCACCAGCAAGCTTAGCAAGACGCTCTTGGAGCTTCTCACGATCATAGTCAGAGCTTGTCTCTTCGATCTGCTTACGGATTTGGTTTACTCTACCTGTGATAGCGTCGCTAGATCCTTCACCTTCTACAACAGTGGTGCTTTCCTTAGTGATGACAACACGCTTAGCAGAACCAAGGTCTTCAATCTCAAGGTTTTCAAGCTTCAGACCGAGGTCTTCAGTTACGCACTTACCACCGGTAAGAACAGCGATATCTTCAAGCATAGCCTTACGACGGTCACCAAACCCAGGAGCCTTAACAGCTGCTACGTTTAAGGTTCCACGAAGCTTGTTCACTACGAGCGCTGCAAGAGCTTCACCTTCTACGTCTTCCGCGATGATGAGGAATGGACGTCCGGTCTTAGCTACTTTCTCTAGAAGAGGAAGGAGGTCTTTAAGGTTTGAGATCTTCTTCTCGAAGATAAGGATGTAAGCATTCTCAAGGTTTGCTTCCATTGCTTCTTGGTCGGTGGAGAAGTAAGGAGAAAGGTATCCTTTATCGAACTGCATTCCTTCAACAACGTCGAGAGTGGTTTCGATTCCTTTAGCTTCCTCAACGGTGATTGTTCCGTCTTTTCCAACTTTGTCCATTGCTTCCGCAATGATTTGTCCGATCTCAGTGTCCCAGTTTGCGGAAACGGTCGCTACTTGCTCGATTTCTTTAGACTCAGATACTTCTTTTGAGATCTCTTTAAGTCTCGCTACTACAGCCTCAGAAGCTTTCATGATTCCGCGTTGGAGGCTGATTGGATTTGCTCCAGCCGTTACGTTACGAAGACCTTCTTTGTAGATTGCTTCAGCAAGAACGGTAGCGGTAGTGGTTCCGTCACCAGCAATGTCATTTGTCTTGCTAGAAACTTCCTTGATGAGCTGAGCTCCCATGTTTTCAAATGGATCTTCAAGCTCGATTTCCTTTGCGACAGATACGCCGTCTTTTGTGATGGTTGGTGATCCGAACTGCTTGTCGAGAATCACGTTACGACCCGCAGGTCCTAAAGTCGCTTTCACTGCTTTAGCCAATTGCTCTACTCCACGAAGGAGACCTTGACGTGCTTTTTCGTCGAATACTAATTGTTTAGCCATAATGTTGTCTTATTTAAAATTTCGTTAAATGGTTTTCTTTTTATTTTAAAAAAGAAAGGTTACTTACTTAATAATTCCAAGGATGTCTGACTCAGAGAGGAGGAGAAGGTCTTCACCGTTCACTTTCACGTCTGTGCCACCATACTTACTGATGAGCACTTTGTCTCCAGCTGCTACGGCAAAAACGATGTCATTTCCGTTCTCGTCTTTTCCACCAGTTCCTAAAGCGATAACCTCAGCTTCCTGTGGTTTTTCCTTTGCTGAATCCGGAAGAAGAATTCCGCCAGCACTGATTTCTTCTGCTTCGAGGCGCTTTACAAGTACGCGCTGTCCGAGAGGTTGGATATTAGCCATATTAGTATATATATTGTATTGTAGTGGAGGGGGATCTGGACACACCAGGGGCACCCTCCGAAAGTTTGTTTGTATTGAGTCCGGGATTAGATGCCAGGTGAGGTTAAGGACGGGATGCCACATTTCTCCTTGTCGAGGCAATCCGTCTGCTTATTCGAGAGGTTGAAGATCACGGCCTTCTCATTGATTTCTAATCCCTTTAGAGCAAAGAGACAGAAGTGCTCCTTCTGATATTCACACTGTACAGGTAGCTCCTCTGTGATGCCAAGGGTGGCTCCATTCTTGAGGATCTTATGCAATGTGTCTGCTGTCAGAGAGTGGTCTGTATCATGCGCCACCCAAATTTGTAAGACCGCCGCCTTATCTGAACGGCGTGTCCCCCCACAGTCCACGTATTCCTTTGTGGTGAGACTGAGCTCAGTGACATGGGCGTGTAGTGGAATGAGTTGGTTTGTTGGGAGGCGAAAGGCAACTCTCTTGTGTGCATTATCTGCTAGTGCTGTCTGAACGTCTCGGAACACCATAGTCTCTTTGTTTTAATAAATGAAATGTTGTAAAGGGAGGGAGAGGGAAGGCTGGCTTTCGCATCAGCCTTCCTCTCAGACTTTTTTAGTCTACAACTTCAGCGTCTACCACTTGGCCTTTTGCCTTACGAGGTTCTGCTGACTCTGCGCTGTCTGATTGAGGAGCACCTGCTGCTGCTCCTGCCATATCAGCCATGTCAGGCATGCCACCACCTGCGCCTGCTGCTTGAGCTGCTTGGGCAAGCTGTGCTAACATTCCTTCGAGCTCTTCCGTCGCCGCCTTAACTGCCGCGAGGTCTTGTGACGCTTGCGCATCTTTCACAGCTTTCACTTTTTCCTCAAGCTGACCTTTCAGCTCAGCTGGTGCTTCTGCTGGAAGCTCTGAAATTTGCTTCTCGACTTGATAAACGAGGTTTTCTGCCTTGTTTACGATGTCTGCATCTTCCGCACGCTTCTTATCAGCTTCTGCATTCTCTTCAGCTTCACGCTTCGCCTTCTCGATCTCTTCTTCTGAGAGACCAGATGAACCTTCGATAGAGATCTTCTGCTCCTTGTTGTTCTGTTTATCTTTCGCAGAAACGTGGAGGATACCATTCGCATCAATGTCGAATGTCACCTCGATCTGAGGCTCCCCACGACGTGCAGGATCGATTCCGTCGAGACGGAAGTTTCCGAGAAGCTTATTGTCCGCAAACATAGGACGCTCCCCTTGACAGATTCTGATGTCTACAGCTGGTTGGTTGTCTACTGCGGTAGAGAACACTTGTGAACGCTTCACAGGGATCGTGGTGTTACGCTCGATCATCGCAGTTGCACGTGACCCTTCGGTCTCGATGCAGAGAGAGAGAGGAGCTACGTCGAGGAGTAGAACCCCTTCAACATCACCTTGGAGAACACCACCTTGAATCGCCGCCCCAATCGCTACAACTTCATCAGGGTTTACTCCTTGGTGAGCCTTCTTACCAGCTAACTCGTTTGCGGTCTCTTGAACCTTTGGCATACGTGTCATTCCTCCAACGAGCACAAGCTCATCAATCTCAGAGGAAGAAACACCCGCTTCTCTCATACAATCCAATACAGGCTTCTTGGTGCGCTCAAAGAGGCTGTCCGTGAGTTGCTCTAGCTTGTTACGAGAAATGGTAAGCTGAATGTGCTTAGGACCAGTAGCGTCTGCAGTGATGAACGGAAGGTTTACGTCGTAAGACTGTGAGGAGGAAAGAGCAATCTTTGCCTTCTCAGCTTCTTCCTTAATACGCTGGAGAGCGTCCGCTTGTCCGCTAAGGTCGATTCCTTCAGCTGACTTGAACTCACCGATGATGTAGTTGATGAGCGCGTTGTCCCAATCATCTCCACCAAGCATGGTGTCACCGTCTGTTGCTAAAACTTCGAATACGCCATCGTCGATCTCAAGCACGGAGATATCGAATGTTCCACCACCAAGGTCATAAACTGCGATTTTCTCTTCTGCTTTCTTATCCAGACCGTATGCAAGAGCTGCTGCTGTTGGCTCGTTGATGATACGTTGTACCTTCAGACCAGCGATCTCACCTGCCACTTTAGTCGCATTACGCTGAGAGTCGTTGAAGTATGCAGGAACGGTGATAACCGCTTCAGAGATAGTCTCTCCAAGCTTAGACTCCGCATCAGCTTTGAGCTTGCCGAGTACTTTAGCAGCGATTTCTTGTGGAGAATACGCTTTCTTCTCTCCATCAATCTCAACCTGGATGTGAGCATCACCATTAGCCGCCTTAACGATCTCGTAAGGCACTTTCTTGTCTTCTTCTGTAAGCTCATCAAACTTACGCCCCATGTAACGCTTCGCAGAGAAGATCGTATTTTTAGGGTTTGTGACCGCCTGACGCTTAGCTGCTTGTCCGACAAGCTCTTCGCCACCTTTAGTGAATGCCACCACAGATGGAGTAGTACGTGCCCCTTCTGAATTCTCTAAGACAACTGCTTCGCCGCCTTCCATTACTGACATACAAGAGTTTGTCGTTCCTAAATCAATTCCTAATATTTTACCCATATTGTAAATAACGTTGTTAAACTACCAACCTTATTGCAGACCCCGTGCCAAGAGAGTGTTTTGTTTGTAACTCTCTCTATATAAATGAGTTATGATTTTATGGGTGGAAAGGAAAGGTGCGAATTGATACAATATGACGCACCGGGTGGGACAAAATGTCTCACAAAAATTGAGGTGTGACAACTTGTCATACAGGGAGTGTTCTGCCCAGTCAGGGCCGTCAACACCTCAGAAAAGGAAGGGAGTAAGCCTTACGCAAACAAATGCTCCACCGCCTTCCAGCTGACATGCTCAGACTCTAGCCCCTGTTGGAATCTCTCAGCTAAGATTTCAATGATCCCGTCATGTTTGGCCACGAGGTCAGCCATCGCCCAAGTGAGCCCTTCATGAGTTTCGGCCGCCTCCTCACAGATTTGCGCAACATCACCTCCTGGCCCTGCGTGACGACCTGGAGAGGCGAAGAGCATGGAGACAATGATTTCCTTCTGGAATCCCTCTTGTCCAATCACATTTTCTAATAGGGGTTCATTAAAGGCATATTCATCCCCCTCACGACGCTCCATCGAGCATGGCACGACTTCAGGAAACTCCTCGATCGGGAGCATTTCGCGCAACTGCTTGCCCAAGTGATTGCGCACATCAGTCACCGTCGCTCGTGGCGCTCCGTGATCAACCAATGCTACTGATGGCGTTTGATACCCTTTTTCTTCCTTTAACTTATAGACATGATCGACCAAGATTTGCGCCATTCTACGATCTGACTCGTCTAGAGGCTCGACTACACAAGGGGCGACCTGCACTTCTAATTCGGGCCAGCCATTGTCACGAATGGCATCGACTCGCTGAAGCATATACTCCTTAATGGCCGCACTCGGGCCAAAGAACATCGGCGTGACGTGGAACTTATTATACCCTTCCTTGCGCATCTTCTTCAGAAACGGCTCAAAGATTTCCGCTGGGATGCCATCTAATTTGGCAGGATCAATCTTGGTGGAATGCAGTAACGATACCGCATGAATCTTGTGTCCCACCTTCTCGCCCAGTCGCTCTGCAAGGCTTCTGAGGCTAAAGGTGGATTCGGGGCGATACGAGCCATTATCTGTGATGAGACAACATAAGTCTGACATAAAACACCACTAGCCCGTATGGGCAGATATGCAACCGCAGATTTTGTAGAGCGTTAATCCCACAAATACCTCTCATCAAAATCTAAACGATGCTTTTTTAAGAGAGCGCGTAACTCCTCCTTAAACGAAAGCTTCTGATGATGCTCTTCCTGTTTCGTAATATAGCGAGTAACGGTTCCTATCTGAGACTCACTGACAGAGAAACTCGCATACCCACCTTGCCATCCATACCAACATTGCACCTTAGCCTTCATCCAATGGGACGAGGAGGTTTTCACCTCTTCTACTACTTTGGCAATCGTCACAGTACGAGACAGATTAAACAAAATATGGATGTGATCCGGCATCGAATTTATCACAACCGCCTGCGACCCTAAGTTATTTAAGATTCCTGCGATATACGCATGCAGTGCGTCCTTATGTTCTGGAGCAATCAAGAAGCGCCTCTCTTTAGTTGAAAACACCAAATGAATATAAACCTTAGATAACGATTGGGGCATATGGCAGTTTGCACAAAGAATACAGAGGGTTTCAAAGACTAAAGTAAATTTATTTTAGAAAATCCCCAACTGAGGGCACGTAAGACTCCTTCGGGTATGGGCTAAAAGGTAAGTCTAACGTATGAACTAACAAACCCCAAACCCTCAACTG
>CAYUKP010000029.1:0-14947 GCA_964445335.1 uncultured Verrucomicrobiales bacterium | reverse complement strand
GGCGAACTGAAACGATGCAGGATCTTATACTTAAATCCCCTTTGGATATGCATCTTCATTTGCGTGATGCAGAAATGATGAAGCTTGTTACGCCTTTGACATCAGAGACTTTTGCAGGAGCGGTCATTATGCCCAACTTAGTACCACCTGTGACAACCTTGGATATGTTAAAGGCTTATAAGGAGCGGCTCCAAGAAAACTTAGGAGGGCATACCTTTGACCCATATATGGTCTTGTTCTTCAAGGATTATACAGAAGCGGAACTATTGGCGGCTAAGGATCATATGATTGGAATGAAATTATATCCTGCAGGTGCGACAACCAATAGTGAGGCTGGGGTCGAGCAGATCAATTCAGTCGAGCATGTCTTCAAGATGATGGAAGAGATGGAGATCCCCCTTATGGTGCATGGTGAGACGCATGGATTTGTGATGGATCGAGAGGCGGAGTTTCTCCAAAGCTATGAGCACTTGGCGACGAAGTTTCCAAAGTTACAGATTACGATGGAGCATATTACTACCGAAAAGGCAGTCAAACTTTTAGATCGCTTTGAGAACCTGAAAGCGACGGTGACCTTACAGCACTTGATTATTACATTAGATGATGTGGCTGGTGGATTGCTCAATCCTCATCTCTTTTGTAAGCCAATCGCGAAGCGCCCAGAAGACCGTGAGGCCCTCCTACAAGCTGCTCTGAGTGCTCACCCTAAATTAATGTTTGGTTCAGACTCCGCACCTCACCCGATTTCGGCTAAGGAATCTTGCGGATGTGCAGCTGGTGTCTTTACTGCGCCATTGGCTTTAGCACGTTTGGCTCAACTCTTTGATACACATGGCTGTCTAGAGAACCTCCAAGCGTTTGTCTCAGATAATGCGCAGAGATTATATGGAGTAAAACCTCCTGCTAAGGAGGTGACCCTGAGTAAGCAACCATTTACTGTGCCTGCGGCTTATGAAGGTCATGGTCATCGGGTTGTCCCGATGCATGCCGGGGAAACCCTAGAGTGGGCGGTGACAAACGTCTCCTAAACTTTGAGCGAGTCCTCCCTTGAGAGGATGCGCTGATAAGCCTTATTTCTCGATAGGGAATTTGATAAGAATTTGCTTATCATAGAGCGGGCGACCTGAGGTGGTCGTTTCGATAAGGCGATAGATAATGTATCCCGCATTCTCATCAGATTTCTTTCCGATAGCGAAGCTTTCCCGAGTTTTTGAAATGGATGTTTCGCTTTCGAGAGACCACTTTTCGCCTTTCCATGCTCCAAGGGTGCTGTCTTTGTCTCCAATGAGGTCAGACATTTTTTTGAGTTCACCGTTGGGAGAGGTTAATTGTTTGGAGGAAAGGTTGTAACGTAGAGAGGAGATGGGGAAGCCTTCACCTGTCGCGCGGATCATCCAGTTCCCATCAGAAGCTTTTTCGAGTCTGAGGGCAACAGGTTGAATGGCTTCGAATGTTCTTTTATCCCATAGAGCACGATACTGCTTATATTCTTCTTGGGTAATTCCTAGCTTTTCGTGATAGGGGAGAGGAACCCCTGGGGTGGCGTTTTTGCTATACTCACGAAACCATTTGGGATCGGAGCTAGCGGCGGATTGGATTTTTCCGATATACGGTTCAATTTCAAGAGGTGGGTTAACAACCCCGGAGCTTCCTCTGACAAACGTGTCAGGAGGTAAATACTTGGCAAAGACTTCAGGTGAGCTCCAGCCTATGTTCAAGGCGATGCATGAGGCGATAATAATAGCGTGTTTTATGCTGATCATCTTACAGTGCGTTTTAAAGGGAAATGCAGGACTTATCTAGAGAATAATTGAGATTTGTAGGGGGGTATAAATTTGAATCGGGATAATAAAAGAGAGTGATTGAAATTGTCGGCCTTTTGGTTGTATATCCTAAAAAAATTGTATGTCTGAAATTATTAGTTTTATTAATCTTAAAGGGGGCGTTGGCAAGACAACATCCGCTATTGCATTGAGTGAATGCTTACGAGCGAGTCACGGTAAAAGAGTGTTGTTGGTGGATTTAGATCCTCAGACGAACTCTACAATTGCACTGATCTCTCAAGAGCATTGGCGCCAGAGAAATGAACTTGGGCAAACTGTAGCTCAAATCTTTAAAGATGCGATAGAGGGGACGCAAATCTTTGATATTAATGAAGCGGTCTTGAAGGATGTATCGACCTTAAATGTAAAAGACGAAGGTGGATGTTTAGATTTATTGCCATCGAGCATTCAATTGAATGCCTTTCAGGACTCTCTCTTTTTGATTAGTCAGCGCACACACTTTGCCCAGAGTCCCATTCACATGCTCCTCTTTGCGATTTCAGACATTGCTAAGAATTATGACTACATCATTGTTGATTGTCCGCCTAATCTCGGAAACATTACCATGAATGGGATTCTATTGTCTGATTATTATATCATCCCTACGGTACCAGACTCGATTTCTACCTATGGGATTCCTCAGATCATGGCAGAGATTGAGAAGTTTAAACGCTGTCATGAGATCTGTCGCATTCGTCCTATGGGGATTTTACCGACTTTGGTTCGTAAGCATCTGAGCTTACATGATAAGATGATAAAGGAGCTGCAAGGGAAGGCGCTTTATCCTCCAGTGTTTGGTAGTAAGGTTCCGAATACGATAGATGCTGCGCGTTCGACAGACTTGGACGAGAAGAATCCGTTTAAGACCTTTGCTCAGAAGTATCCAGGAGGGTTAGGAAAGGCTTATTCCTTATTTACCGAAGAAGTGATACATTATTGTGAGTCCTGAAGAGTCTGCTAGATATGTGGCATCAGTTTTGCGAAGATTAGCAGATAAGTTGGAGCAAGACCCTGAGGCAGTAGAGAAATTTTTGGGTGAAGTGCCTCAGGAAAAAAAGAGGCGTGCCCCTCAAGTAATAAGATTTACCTCAAAGCCTAAAGCATCTGATTTGCCCTTTAATGCAATTGCGGAGTTTCATCAATCTGGGCAAGATATTGAGATGCTAGAAGAGCGACTCAACTCGCTAAGGAAAGAGGATTTATGGCGTTTTGTAGAAAGGTTTCCACAATCTTCGACTGTATCTAAAAAGGCGCTCAAAAAGGAATTGGTGTCCTTTCTGAGCGAAGTTATCTCCTCAACTACGATGAGAGATGATTACTTTACATCCTGAGCATACAAAAGACGCTCCATGTTTTGGAAGACGGCCTTTGAGAACTCTTCGGGAGACCCTCTCCATTCTCCTTGGTGGTGGAGACAGGACATTTGAACTCCATCAATACCACAAGGGTTGATGAGGTCAAAAGGGGGGAGACTCTCGGGAGTGATATTGAGAGCAAACCCGTGCATGGATACCCATTTGCGCACACCTACTCCCATGGAGGCAATTTTTGTTTCGTGACTCCAAACTCCTGTGAGACCTTCCTTCCTACCAGCTTTGATTCCACAAGACTCGCAGCTTTGAATCAGAGCCTCTTCCATCGTTCTGAGAAACTTGTGTAAGTCCTTTCCAACTTCTATTAAGTCAGTAACGAGATACCCAACCAACTGGCCAGGTCCGTGATATGTTGCGAGACCTCCGCGATTAATCTGCACGACTGGGTGAGGGAGATGGATGGGAAGGGCTGCTTCCTTGCGTCTCAAGCCAATGGTGTAAACGGGGGCGTGCTCTAGAAAGTAAAACGTCCCAGGTTGAGCTCTTTCGGCAATGACTTCTTGAACCCTTGCTTCTTGGAGAGCAAGGGTTTCTTTAAAGTCTTGGTCTTGGCCTAACCATTTGTATTCTAGGGTCTTCATGGGTAGAGGTATAGGAGGGCTGTTAAGCGCTTATTTTTTCCAAGAGTCCTTGAGAGTAATGGTACGGTTTAGGACAATATGTTCTCCAGGTTTGTGGTCGTATCTGTCGGTCGTAAAGTAACCGATACGCTCTAGCTGGCAGGTGTATTCGGCAGGGGCTTCTGCAAAGCTCGGTTCGAGCTTTGCATTGGTCACGGTCTGGAGTGATTGAGGGTTGAGGCAATTACGGTAGCCTCCCTCGACGTCGTCAGGAGCTTCATCAGTGAAGAGTCTCTCATAGAGTCTGACCTCTGCATCAACGGCGAACTCGGCACTGACCCAGTGGATCGCTGTTTTACACTTGATGCCCTCTGGAGCGGACTTGCCAATTGTGTCAGGGAGGTAGCGGACATGCACTTCAGTAACCTCTCCTTGAGCATCGGTTTCATAACCTTCGCATAAGATGATATATCCTCCTCGGAGTCTGACCGCGCCGTCTGGCTTGAGTCGGAAATACTTTTTGGGGGCGTCGATCATGAAGTCATCGCGCTCGATGTAGAACTCTTTTGTTAGAGGGACTTGTCTGGTTCCTGCAGTAGCGTCTTCAGGGTTGTTCTTGGCTTCACAATAGAGCACCCCTTCAGGGTGGCCTTCTTCGAAGTTTGTGATAACGACCTTGAGAGGGTTGAGCACGCCCATTCGACGGTCTGCGGTGGCGTTTAGCTCATCTCGCACGGCTTTCTCTAAGACTGCGATATCGGTGGTGCCTTTAAACTTGGTGATGCCGACGGTCTTACAAAGTGAACGAATAGCAGCGGCAGGATAGCCTAGTCTTCTGATCCCTGAGAGGGTAGGTAAACGTGGGTCATCCCAGCCAGAGACGATTCCTTCATCGACCATCTCCTTGAGCTTACGTTTTCCTAAGACCGTATGACTAAGCATGAGCTTAGAAAACTCGATTTGTCTTGGAGCATATGTTGGGAGAGGGCAGTGTTCTGCGACCCATTCGTAAAGAGGGCGGTGAAGCTCAAATTCTAGAGTGCAGAGAGAGTGCGTGATATGCTCATGAGCGTCTTCAAGAGTATGCGCGAAGTCATACATAGGGTAGATCTTCCATTGGTCTCCTGTTCTATGGTGCGTGGCATGCATGACACGATAGAGGATGGGGTCACGCATATTCATATTACGTGATTCCATATCAATTTTGGCTCTTAAGACCGCCTTCCCTTCAGCTATTTCTCCAGCTTTCATAGCGGCGAACAAAGAGAGGGATTCCTCGATTGGGCGATCCCGATAAGGAGAGTTGACTCCAGGAGTAGTAACATTCCCTCTATTATCTTTAATTTCCTCAGGGGTTTGTTCGTCAATGTAAGCATTCCCTTCTTTGATAAGGTGTACCGCACAGTCGTAGAAATAGTCAAAGAGATCTGAGGCGTAATAAAGGTGCTCTCCATAATCGAACCCTAACCATTTGACATCAGCAATGATGCTGTCGACATATTCGGTTTCTTCTTTGGTAGGGTTTGTGTCATCAAACCTTAGGTGGCAACGTGCGTCTATATCTGCGTATTCTTGTGCGAGTCCGAAGCTCAGGCAGATGGCCTTGGCATGGCCAATGTGTAGGTACCCATTAGGCTCAGGGGGGAAGCGGGTAATAACGGACTGATGTTTACCAGAGGATAAGTCATCAGCAATGATTTGACGGATAAAGTCTAGAGGCTCTTCTGCTACGCTCATAATATATTTTTGTGGGTAGCATGCTATTTAAAGGAAGGAATGGGCAACTTCTTTTTTCTAAGAAAACCTATCTTGTAGGAGTTTGGTCATCAGGCTAAATATTCGACAATTGAGTCGACTAGGCAAGAGCCTCGGTTAGTGGTTTTGAAGCGGTCTGACACAATTGTGATAAGGTCGTGGTCGATTAGAGTTTGGAGGGATTCTCTCTCGACATATTTTAGGGGGCACCCTTGGGTTGTTCGCAATTCGAGTGCTAATCGTTCGAGTCGCCAGGCCTCATCGTCTAGATTTTCTATATCCTCAACAGCGTGGCCTACGGATGATTGCATACGAGATATATAGGCTTGGGTGTCTGAGATATTCTTGCTTCGTTTACGATCAATGCAAGAGACGGCAGAGGGGCCAAGTCCGAGGTAGGGATTGCCTCGCCAATATCCTTGGTTATGAAGCGAGAGGTTGCCAGGTTTGGCATAATTAGACGTTTCATAGTGGAGGTATCCAGCCTCTTGTAGCATGCGGTCGGCCGTGAGATAGAAGGACTCATTGCGCTCTGGTTCATCAGTGTAGTCTCCTGAGAGAAATTTATCAAAATAAGCGGTATCCTCCTCATAGGTGAGGTTATAACATGAGATGTGATCAGGAGTGAGTTCGATAGCGGTCGTCAGGGTTTCTGTCCAAGAATCTAGATCTTGCCCTGGAGTGGAGAACATTAAATCTAAATTAACGGAGGGAATCCCTGCTTGCCTTAGAAGGTGATATGATGTGATGGCCTCTTCTCTGGAATGGTCGCGCCCTAAGACTTTTAGCTGGGCAGGATCGAATGATTGGACCCCTAGGGACACACGAGTCACCCCAAGCGAGCCAATTAGAGTTGCCTTGGAGAGATTAAAGGTTGAGGGGTTAGCCTCCAGGGTTACTTCCTTGAGTTGCTGAAAGTTCAGTCTTTGGTGTAATCCTTGGAAGAGTGTCTTTAAGTGTGTTTGGGACAGGAGGGAGGGGGTGCCGCCTCCGAGGTAGAGAGTTTCAATTTGGGAGAGGTCATGTATTTGCCCATGCCAATCGAGTTCCGTGAGAAGAGCTTCAACAAACTGCTCTTGGGAGGTAGAGCCTGGTTTATGTTTGTAAAACGAGCAGTAAGGGCAAATTTCATGGCAAAAAGGAATGTGAAGATAGAGGTGCATAGTGAGGAGGATCGCAATAATACAAAGCTTTAAGAAGTTGTAGCAAAGCAATATATTTTTGCTCGTTAAGGGGTCGACAAGGTTATGTAAGGGTTGTAGAGAGGGGGCGTGTCAAATCTCAAGTTAGATGGAGCCTTGGTAAAAGATGTTTCACGTTCATTTTACCTGACTCTTCGATTGTTGCCTGCCAATATTCGGGAAGCCATTTCATTAGGTTACTTGCTTGCACGCGCAAGTGATACCATTGCCGATAGTCATGAAATCCCGCTGGATATAAGAATTACGACTCTGGAATTCTATACTACTGATGTGGCAAAAGGTCAGGTGGGAGCGCATTTGCAAGAGTTGATAAGGTTGCACTTTACCTCACAACGGCACGCAGGAGAGCAAGTGTTAATGTCTGCCTTAACGCAAGTTGTTGCGGCTGTGAATAGCGTATCAGACCACGAGCAAGAATTGTTACAGAAGGTTGTGGCTACGATTATTAGGGGGCAAATGTGGGATTTGACCTATTTTAGAGAGGGGGGCGTGACAATTGTGGAGGCAGATCAACTGTTGGATGAATACATCTATAATGTTGCGGGTTGTGTTGGAGAGTTTTGGACAGAGATACTCTGCCTACATCATTACATTCCAACGCATGAAAAAGAGGAGATGATGTCGTTGGGTGTTAATTATGGAAAAGGACTTCAGCTCACGAATATTTTACGCGATGTGCCAGAGGATTTGATAAAGTCACGCGTATACATTCCTTCTGAAACGGCGGCATTCCCTGAGGTTGTAGCGAGTTCCCAAGAGTGGCTGGAAAAGGCCATGACGTATTTACGGCAGGGAGAGGAGTATGCGCAGAGACTTGGGTATGGTCGTTTGAGGTCTTCAACCCTTTTGCCTGCGAGGTTGGGGTTACGAACACTTGAGTTAATAGAGGGTAGCTCAGTAGATGAAAGGCGTGAAAAAGTAAAGATTTCACGTCAGACGGTCTTTAAGGAGTTGTTTAAAACGTTTCTGTAAATTAGGGTGTCAAGCAAAGCAACAGGACGAGGTCGTCTATTCTTCTGTTGGACAATGATATCTTTATGAAACCTTCTCTCTTTCAACGCAACATTTGGTTCAATACGCTTACAGCCCTTTGCATTACAGTCTTAGGAGCATTGTTTGTTGGAGGCGTATGGCTTACAGGAGAAGTGTTAGCGTATTTACAACCGGTTTTAGTGCCACTTGCGGTCGCGGGAATTTTGGCATATTTGATAGAGCCAGTTATTCATTTTTTTACTGACCGAGGCATGTCACGAATGAAGGCCATTGTTATTGTCTTTGTGGTAGGAGCCTTTTCGGTAGGAAGCTTCTCAACCATGATTGCTGTGCCACTTGGTAATCAAGTGAAGAAACTAAATGCCAATAAGGGAGAGTACTTTGAGAAAGGTAAAAAGATGATTGGTGAGTTTGGGAAGACGGATGCTCTGGTGGACGCTCTACCTCAACCTATACAAAACCTGATCCCTAAGACAGAAGAGAGCTATGATGAGGAAAAGGTGGAGGTGATAAAGGCTGAACCCGTCATCTTACCAGTTGAGGCGGATAGTCATTTGGGCGGGAACCCAGAGCCATTGGCTTTGGTGGACTTTCTTTCGGTAGATTCGCTTGTGGATTCACTTCAGTCAAATGCGCCAAGGTTAATGCAACGCCTTGTGGAAACGGTGACAAGGGGGGCATTTAAGTTTTTTGGAATCGTGGGTTATGCTTTGGGATTCATCTTAGTCCCAGTCTATTTGTTTTTCTTTCTGAAGGAGAGTGCCAATATTCAGAAAAATTGGCGTAAGTTTGTACCATTGAGATCTTCGAAGTTTAAGGATGAGGTGGTGTCTGTAGTGGCAGAAATTAATGGATATTTGATCGCATTCTTTAGAGGGCAGATCTTTGTTTCTCTGATAGACGGGTTTTTAGTCGGGCTGATTCTAAAGTTTTGTGGGCACCCTTTTGCCATTCTTTTAGGGATTGCTCTGGCGGTCTTAGGAGTCATTCCATTTATAGGGAATATTATCTGTCTGATACCTGCAGCGGTAACGGCATACGCACACTTTTCGCTGGAGAGCGAACAGTATTGGCTCGGGGATAACCCGTGGATGTATGTGATTATGGTCGTTACAATTTTTGTTGTTGTGCAGCAGATTAACTCTTTGGTCACTGCTCCAAAGATTGTCGGAGACTCTGTTGGGCTTCACCCAATGACGGTGATCTTTTCGATGCTCTTCTGGTCCTTATTGCTCGGAGGTTTTTTAGGAGCTTTATTAGCTGTTCCCCTAACAGCTTCTGTTAAGGTGCTCTTTCGTCGCTATATCTGGGAGAGAAAGGTTATGCACGAGGAGGTTTCACTCTAGGGTGATCCGCTTGGAGTGGGTTTTCTTGTGGCGCACAAAAAAAGCACTCTTTAAAGAGTGCTAAGTAAATAAAAACAGTAAAGAAGGTAGGCTTACTCTGCAGACTCTGCCTTTGGAGTTTCTTCAGAAACTTTTTTGGCAGGAGTTTTCTTAGCAGGAGCTTTTTTTACTGGTTCAGCTTTTGGCTTTGCAGCTGCTGGTTTAGCGATTTTTTGCTGACGAACAGCATTTTGCTTTTCTAGCTCAGCTTTACGTTTGAGGTAGACCTTACGACGACGTCTTTTGATAATTTTGTTATGCTGTTTACCCATAATGTATGAAAGGTGTTAGAGAGCTAAAATCAATGTTTCAAGCTTTTGTTTGTCCATTTCCTCGAATCCTGTATTGATAAGAGGTTAATTCCTTGAGACCCATTGGTCCGCGAGCGTGTAGTTTGTCAGTAGAGACACCTATTTCAGCTCCAAAGCCAAATTCCTCTCCGTCACTGAATCGGGTTGAAACATTATGGTAAACACAGGCTGAGTCGATAGAACGGAGGAAGAGTTCTGCGGTTTCGTTGTTTGTCGTCACAATGGCATCGGAGTGCTTAGAGCCGTAATGATTGATGTGGTTAATTGCATCATCTAGATTAGAAACAACTTTAACTGAGAGCTTGTAGTCTAAGTATTCGGTCGACCAGTCTTCTTCCGAGGCTGCGGTAGTCGAGACATCTGCTAAGATGGCTTGAGCCTGAGGACAACAAATAAGCTCTGTTTGCTTGGCATCGAAGGCTTGATAAAGCTTAGGTAAGAGATCTGCTGCGACCTCTTCATGGATGAGAAGTGTTTCTAGGGCATTGCAAACACTTGGTTTCTGGGTCTTGGCATCGATGGCGAGCTTTATGGCCATGTCGAGGTCATACTCCTTGTCAATAAACATATGACAGATACCATCGTAATGCTTAATGACAGGCATTCTGGCAAGAGATACGACCTTTTCAATAAGACCTTTGCCCCCTCTTGGGATGATAAGATCTAAGTATTGATCCATAGTTGCCATTGCTGCAACACTAGCGCGATCTGTGAAAGGGATGAGCTGGATAGAATGGGCTGGCATACCAGCTTTTTCTCCTGCTTCTAAGAGAATCTTTGCAAGAATTTTGTTTGAGTGGATTGCTTCTTTACCTCCTCTCAAGATGGTGGCGTTTCCTGACTTAAGGCACAAGACAGCGGCGTCTGAGGTGACATTGGGGCGACTTTCGTAAATGATACCAATTGTACCAATGGGGACTCTGATCTGTTGGAGATGCATCCCATTAGGTCTCGTTGTTTCCGAGATGACTTCGCCACAAGGGTCGGGAAGAGAGGCTACTTTTTCTATACCACTCGCAATGTTTTCGATTCTCTGTTGGTCTAACTTTAACCGGTCTTGCATCGCACTCGAAAGATTGTTGAGTTGGGCTGCTTCGAGATCTTTTTGGTTTTCAGTAATGATAAGGTCGGCATTTGCCCGGATCTCATCTGCCATAGACTGAAGGATGTTTACTTTCTCTTGGGTAGATAAGAGAGCCAATTGGAGAGCCGCTTCTCTTGCACGTTTCCCCATTTCTTCTACTTCAGTAGCAATGTCTATCGTTGTCATGTGACCTTACATACAAAGAGAAGAGGCTCTTTGTAGCAAGAGAAAATGTCCGTAAGGAGGGAGGGAAATAGCTTGAGTTAAGCCTTGTGAGGCTCTTAATAACCAGGGCGTCTGTTGATGCCTGCAATTCCTAGGAGTCCTCGGCTCCCTCGAGCAGTGTTTAACTCAACAGCAGCACGTGCGGCCATGCTTTTAGTGCTTTTTCCCCGGTTGTTCGGGTCAGCATCCATTTGTAGAGCTTTTTCTCTACGAAATTGAGCAGGAGTCACACCTCTTCGATTGGCTTCTTTTCTTGTTCTATTTTCTTTTGCGTGCCCCTTAATTTTAGATAAATCACCACGCATGTTTTTAAGAATACCAGATGCATTAACTGATGCAAATGATCCCGCCACTCCTATAGCTAAGTTTGCTAAACTTGCAGGAATTGTCTTAATGCATGCTGCGAGTAAATATACCGCAAATGCAGCTTTTGTTAGCCCCATAAAGTTTAGCTGAACAACGCTAGTTAATAGAGTTATAAGCACCTCAGCCAGAGCTTCTAGAATACATACGAGGGCGACTAACTGGACGCCAACCCCAATTGATTGCTTAATAAACCCGATGCTAGCTGCTGATGTCATTTTAAGCCCACCTAAAGCAAATATAATTGGAGAAAGGGCTAGCATGATTAGCAGTTCAATGTACAAAATGACACTTTGAATAACACCTGATGCAAAGACTCCAATAACAAACATAACCAGTAGAATGGTTATTTGAGCCCATAAAGGTTCGAATGTTATTGGAAAGAAAATTACCCAAAAACAACTGAGCGCAGTTCCTAAAACCGCCACCACAACTGCTATGGCAGATAGAATACTAATGGAAGTGATTAAGGCTCCTTCATTGAAGTTTCCAGGAGATTGGGCTATTGCAATTTCATGGAATCCTTGGACAATGTGTAAACATAAAGTAGGACCTTCAGTAATTACGAGATAGGATATACCATAAAACAAAGCCTTTTCGACTAAGGTTTGCAAACATAGTATGATGGTAGCTCCTTTTAAGACAAGATTATGGACAAGAGTCCAAATGAAATCTAATAAAACAAGCATGCCAAAGAGGCTAAGAGCAACAGCCTCAAAGCCCGTTTGCCATGCTGCAATATTAGACTCCAAATTGTTAACAACCTCTCTAGCGTATGAGGGGGTGGTCGTACTGTCAGAAAAAGAAAAACTCTGACCTCTAACGGGAATTACAAAAAATAGTAAAATGATAAGAGGTCGGAGGAAGTGCATATGCTTAATAAGAAGGGTTGTTTTTGCGAATTTTACACAAATGTGTTTAAAAATTAAAGTCTTATTTTTTGCAGAGGGTTTTTAGATTTTCCAATTTGGGAATGGCTTTAGATGTTGCTCCCCATTCTTGAGCTGCATCAATGAAGATGGCTTTGAAGAGGGGTTTTTGCAGCATCTTTCTAAAAATAAATTTAGCATATCTTTTGCCTATGTAGGTATCGGAGCGAAAGTGAAGGCCTGCAATTTCTCTGTTTTCTATAATTTCATCAGAGAGCTTCATATATTTTTTCTTATTATCCTGATCTAGAGCGCTTAATAGGATAGCAAATGCATGAGCCTGAGCTGCGTGTTCTGATGGGTAGCTTGGATGATTTGGTATCTTTATTAATGTTCTGATGGTTGGGTCTACAAACGATGGACGGACTCTATCAAACTTTAATTTTTGACCAAGAGTTGCAATGATGATCTCGTGTTGGGTCAGTTCAAAAAGTTTAATGGTATTAGGTTTGTCTTTGAAGAGTTTAGACCCAAAGTAATAGAAATCGAAGTTGCTTTGCTCCTCTATTCTCATTTGTAGAGAGGGAGAGAAGTTTTTTTGCTGAAACTTTGAGATGAATTGCGCCTCCTGGAGATTGTTTGGAGGAGTTGGTAAACGGGAAATTTTATTCCAGGAGATATCTAAAAGTGAGCTTTTTTTAGAAACTTCTACTAATTTGGGATCTAATTTTTGCGTTTGAGAAAATGTATTATTATTTTTTGCAGGGCTGAGAAGGCACAATACTGCTATCCATAGAGTAGTAAAGGTATAGTAGGAATTAGTCATTGTGATAATGAATTAGTTAATATGTCTGTAAATTAATAAAAAACGATGTGCTTTATTTGGTGTAAATGACTTCATTACTGTATTCCCTATCATTAGGGTTAAAGTATTGAACCTTTTGTTTTAGAGCATTATCGCTACTAATACTGAAGGTCATATGGTCTTCATGCTCTTTTTCAAATCCTAAATCTTTTGTTACGATTACTGCTAGTCTGTAGCCTGGACGAATTGTGAGGGTAGGGGCGCGATTGAATGCTCGTCTAATTTGCTGATTTATAATTCTACCCATGTTAATGGATACTTGGTTGGCTGCGATCTGCTGAGTCGAAAGGTTGTTTAGACCATTCAAGTTCGTTGCTTGCGTGCTTCCTGTGACAGAGTGAAGCCCAAGCGATACGCCTGAAAGCATTACTGATGTGGTTAAGTTTCGAAGAAAGTGACGGTTTACTTTGTCTTCTACACCCGTATTACCTTCCATATCAATACCAGCTATACTACCGAGAGTTAGAGAATCACCATTAGGAAATATGAGACGATTCCAATTAAAATAAACACGTGAAGCACCTGCATTATCTGCTCGGCCATATTTTCCATATAATCTGGAACCTTGAGGAATAAGGAGGTGTTGACCAGAGTGAGTATCATAGACATGATTGTTTACTTGAGCAATGATTGCACCAGGGTGTTCCGAGTTGATTCCTGTTATCAAGGTTGCTGGAATAATTGTTCCTGTTTTGAGTTCTAAGTGTGTGACAGGTTCTTGAACTTTGAAAGTGTGGATGAAACTTGTATCTTGTGTTCTTCTGTCGTATACGCGTTTTGCTTCCCCCCCGAAGCCGTAGTCGATCTCTTCGTCATAAAACTCTACTAATTCATCAGCAAGCTTGGGTGCTAGTAGATCTTCCATTCTTGAGCGAAGGTTCTTATTTTCGGCCTCAAGCTTTGTAATTTGAGGTTTTGCCATAATATCCTTTAGACTAGGTAGGGATTTTTTGACTTCCGAAGTTACTGGTTTTGGAGGAGCTAAACGAGTTTTTCCACCAGAAATTCTCATGGAGGCTGATCCGACTTGGGTGGCTTTTGATTTGTTAGACAGTTTTAATGATTTGATCATTTCTTCCTGTTCTTTCAGTTTTTGTAATAAGCGCCTTTCGACATCTGAAATTTCGTTGCCATTGCCTTCTTCTTTTTCAGTTGGAGCTTCATTTAGATCTCCTACATAACTTTGTGGAATCGTATCAATAATATCCTTATAAGCGCGAGAGTCTTGTTGAACAACCGTGTTTCGGTTTTTTTGTTTTTGCTTTTTAGTTTTATTCTCTCGCTGAACAATAGCATAGGATAGCATAACTAGGGCTGCCAAAATAATAGCAGCTGTTATGTAAAGAGGTTTTTTGTTTAGCTTTTTTACTCCGCGAATAGGATCAATATCCTTATTCTCTGGTGCTTTTTTTTCTGCACTTATAGTTTTTTTCTTCTCTTCACTCATATGCGTATCATTTAACGGGTTCTATTGTACGGTGCTGGCTTTAACATTAATGATTGATTGCTAGAAGGGGCGCCGTCTCTGCTGTCAAAAAGTTGTGAAGTTGTAAAATATGGAGTATCTACGATCACGATTACTTCATTCTCACGATGTTCTGTTACTTCGATTAAAGCGCTGTTTTTTGGGGGCTTCTGACCAAAAGATCTCGTATAAAATTGAATATCTAGACCATTGTTAAGTAAGGACTGTCCAATGGCTTTATTGATTTTCCTATTACTTTCTATAAGAAGGGGTTCAGGATACGATATAATATTTTTTGTTATTTCTGTTGCGATATTTTCTACTGAGCGATCAGATAGAAACATTGCTGAACTATTGAGGCTCGTTGTAGAGCAGGATACAAAAGATAAAGCGAAGCAAAGAGCGTAGAGTGCACTCTCTAGGAAACTCCGCTTTAGCATGAGATTATATTTCCTATATATGATTTTTTTATTGGCCATATATTATACGAACTTCTTGTTTGTTTTTTCCTACACCAGATAATAAAACCGCTTCATGGAATAATTGATCAACAATATATCTGTCTCCAACGAGTCTATAATTTAGCATTTCATTTTTCCCCTGAAATCTGTTTAGCAGAATAGGGGCAGAGGTGACTTGAGTTACCTTAGGCATCACAATATAAGTTCTAATGC
>CAYUKP010000028.1:8541-16519 GCA_964445335.1 uncultured Verrucomicrobiales bacterium | reverse complement strand
ACAGCTTCGCTAACAACGACTGGAAAGGATACATCGAAGACAGACGTCCAAACTCTGAAGGTAACCCATACGCGATTGCTGCAAGGGTTCTCCAAACTGTCCAAGAAGTTGGACTCTAAGACCTCACCAAACCAGATTATGTTTCTCACTTAAGAGAAACACTTTATTAACGTAAACTCCCTTTAACTTTTTCTTAGGGAGTTTTTTATTAGTTGCTATTACTTTTCTGTCGTAGCCTTACTAGATTTCGCAGGAGTAGGTTTGTTACTTTTTTTTGCCTGCATCAACAGGTCGACCACTTCTTGTCTTTTATTTTTTCTCGCATCATCCAGAGGCGTATGACCGAAACGATCTTTGCAATCAATCTCTGCTCCAGCATCAATTAAATACTTCACAACCTGTAACTGCCCCTCAGCTGCAGCAAGGTGTAATGGCGTCCGAAAATCATAATCCTTGTCATTCACCGTTGCTCCAGAAACCTGAAGTCGTTGCATCTCGCCCAAATCCCCCTCACTAGCAGCTTGGATCATATTATAGACAATGTTTGTATTTTCTCGTTTATGATTTACTCGTGGATCTACCTTATCTGTATTAACCAAAATACTATCATAATTGTGTAAAGCGTATTTCTGAACCAATTTCTTACAGAACTCTACACCTCTCACAGAATTCCCAATCTTATCTAAGCGAGGTGACCAAACCGCAATCCCCATCACATTAGGGACAATAATTAACAAAGCTCCTGACACACCAGACTTAGCAGGCAAGCCAACCGTAAAGGCAAACTCACCAGAAAAGTCATACATTCCACAAGAATACATCAACGAAAGACAATTTTTTACGATCTGTGGTGAAAAAATCACCTTTTTTGTCGTTGGGCAAACCCCTGCATTCGCTA
The DNA here is from genome assembly GCA_964445335.1 of uncultured Verrucomicrobiales bacterium. Lineage (GTDB taxonomy): Bacteria > Verrucomicrobiota > Verrucomicrobiia > Verrucomicrobiales > Akkermansiaceae > WTJZ01. The sequence goes on along the minus strand of CAYUKP010000028.1, from coordinate 15,621 downwards.
AAGACGCCGCAATTCGTGCCATATTTTCATTTGTCACCTCGATAGAACAACATTGAAAGTAAAAGTCTAATGTCTTAGCTAAGTCCGTATTTTCAGGAAATGCCCCATTCTCCCTCATAAAGTGAGCTAAGGCAATATTACGATCGGCAGTCTCCCGCTCAGAATGATAAACAGAGTTATTATATCCTGGAGAGACTCCTCCTGACAGGTCTTTCCAATAAGACGTCACTTTGTCGAACCTGTCAGCTAGACTATCTTCAGGAAAAATAAGCGCTGTGGACATTATAGCTCCCGCATTAATCATCGGGTTATGAGGTAATTGGTCATTCGTGAGGGTAATTTCATTAAACCCTCTCCCACTAGGCTCTCTTCCGATATGATTATGTACATAATCAACCCCATTAATCTCCATCGCAATACAATAATTGATGGGCTTGCAGGTCGATTGAACACAATATCTTACATCTGCATCACCAAAGGACAATTGCTGATTATCAACAGTGCAAATCGATACTGCAAAATACTCAGGATTAACGCGAGCCAGTTGCGGAATATATTGAGCCACAGTACCTCCGCGATTTTCTTTCACCTCATTATAAATCTCCTCTATGCCTTCTCTAAACTTATTGAACCGAGGAACCACGAGGTCATCCCTAACAATCCGTAAAACAGTTATTAGGTTGACCCCTATGATTTCTATAAACTTATGATAAGTGATTTTATCTTGCCTGGAATAATGAGAGAGAGCTTCTACAATTTCTGATATTCTCTCATCTTTATGATCAATCCCACGATTATAGAAAATATTTAAAACATCCTCTTTTAAGATATACTTTCTCTTATTGACATCAATTGCATCAAAAAGGTTTTTTAGCTTCTCTTTTTCCATAGCTTTGTCACGCATATACAAAGCCAGAATACAGACAACTTATTTTAAACCAAATACAAAATAAGAGTATTTATAGCAAAATTAAACCATTAAATTTAAATATTTCACTCTCACACTGTCCAAAAACCACCACAGTTAAGGGTTATAAATATTTAATCTATTTTAAAATTTAAACCCCTTACTCTGTGACAATGAGCGCATTAGCTGCGGCATAGTGATCTGTATGGGTAAGAGAAACGCTCACCTGCTTCATTCGGCACGCTTTCGCATGTGATTCCGCTTTTCCATGAAGTAACACTTGAGGTTGACCTGCTTCTGAATGAACGATTTCAATATCTGTCCACCCCATTGATTGCCCAACCCCCGTCCCAAACGCCTTTGAAACAGCCTCTTTTGCGGCAAACCTTGCCGCATAGTTTAATTCCTTATCTCGTTTTTTCTCACAATATAATTGCTCATTATGAGTAAATACCCGATCAAGAAACTTTTCTCCAAAACTTTCAATGGAATCCTTAATGCGTTGAACCTCTACGACATCGACTCCTATCCCAAGAATATTCATAAAGGATATTTATCTGCTAACGCCTTAATTTCTGCCACGGCTTCTCTCATCCCCACTCGCACTGACCGAGAAATGATCGAATGACCAATGTTAAGCTCTGATAAATGAGGCACTTCGTAGAGTCGGTGCAGGTTTTGATAGTTTATCCCATGGCCTGCATTCACTTGAAGACCTTTACCGTAGGCGTCTTGGGCTGCCACAATAAGGTTTTGCACCTCCTGATCTTGCTCCGCCCCTGTTGCATTTGCAAAACACCCTGTATGCAGCTCAATCATCTCCGCACCTATTTGCTTGGATGCCTGAATTTGCGCTGCGTTAGGATCAATAAACAAGCTAACCTTGATATCGCCAGCTTGTAAAGCCTCCACGGTTGGAGCCAAACTCTCGTAGAGTCCGACAACATCTAGACCACCTTCCGTAGAGATTTCCTCCCTTGTCTCAGGTACTAAGCAAACAAACTGAGGCTTAAGGCGAAGCGCTATCTCCAAAAGCTCTGCAGTATTTCCCATTTCTAAATTGATCGGCAGGTTACACTCCCTTTGGATTGCAAAGGCATCCTCTTCCTGAATGTGCCTCCGATCTCCTCTAATGTGTAATGTAATAGAATCAGCACCTCCCAACTGCGCATCAAGAGCACCCTCTACTGGTGAAGGTTCAGCGTTTGGCGAATCCAACATAGTGCGGTATCTCGCTTGCCTTAAGGTAGCGATGTGATCAATGTTTACTCCTAATAGCATATCAGTATATGTTGTAATCTCTGAGAAAATAAAAAAGTAGGGCTTCTAACAAGTTCGTTTTTATTAAAAAAGCCCTTCGAATTTATCCAACCTGCTTGGTCAGACGTGCAGTGAACTTCAGTGCTAAATCCTCCTCTAGCATATCAGCCATCGCTCTCAAGTAGGTGATCAAGTCATTCCGGTCATTGCGCTTCAAATAAATCCCTTGCCCCACCTTACGCAACACTCGCTTATCAGAGAGCCATTCCAAATGCATAACATCCTCCCTCGAAAAGCCGACTTGTTGCAGCACATCCAGCAACTCTTCCACAGGATTACCAGAAACATCACAGATGTCCGACGCGTGCTCAGTCCATTCGCTTAAAGCATGCTTCACAACTTTAGAGATTTGTTCTCCTGTTTGGTTTGAAACAGTTTGTGCAAGGTGGCCACAGTTACAATGTGCCATATGACCCCACTCATAACGAGCTCCAGCTTCTACCCTATCTGCCGTAGCACGCAGGGCCGAGATTAATTTTAACGATGGTGTTGGCATAACACACAAAGATAACTTACCTTAGCGCATTGGCAACTTGTAATTCTGAGGGAATAGTGGCACCTTCAAAAACCGTATCTAATAGAAGATTTGCAACTCTTGGGGCATACAAGACCCCCTTAGAACCCAAACCATTCATCATATACCCATTCTTCTGTGAAATCTTTCCTATCACAGGCTGACTACACCTCACGATCGGTCGCACACCCGCCCGATGCTCAAGCACTTCATAAGGAAGGTCTATCAACGACTCCAACCCTTTCAAAACAGCTTCTCTCCCCTTAGAGGTCGGCTGATTGGTGAGGTCATCCCATTCGTAATTTGCCCCAACCAAGAAGGTTTCATTTTGCTCACCGCTTGGAACAATCCAAGTCCCTCTACTCACAATCTGATCTTGCCGAAGACCTGCTATACGCACTTTCAAAATCTCGCCCTTAGCAGAACGATGAGGCAATGACATCGGAGTAGCCTCAATAAGACCTGCTGCTCCTGTCGTATATAAAGACAACTGATCTGTAGCTGGCACAATCTCCCTTTCAATATAGCACCCGAGACTACGAAAAAACTCGCGACTCTCTCGGACAAACTTCCCGACATCAAGACGGCCACTTCCCTTCCAAACAACCGCTCCATATGAGGATAAAGTGCCAGGAACACTTTCAACTATGGAATCTACCCACTTAGCCACTTCAGGCTTCTGCTCTAGCTTTCGCTCAAACTTTCTCCGGTCTTTCTCATGAAAGAATAGGCGATTCACAGGGTAGTCATACCAGTATTGCGCGTTAAGGAAGAACTCTATCTCACGATAAAATGCAAGAGCATCTGGATAAAAATCATCAATAAGCCACGATGGGTTCAGCCCCTTTCCTGTAATAGGAGCCAACATGCCTGCCGCAACGAGAGACCCAGCACGTTCGGGGTGCGTCTCGCACAAACTAAAGGGTATCCCTCTTCGGTGCAGTTGCCATGCGGTCACACAACCAGCCAAACCAGCTCCTACAATGGTAACGCTCTGATTCATTTCTCCTCGTCTGGAGTCATATAATCAATAATCAGCTCAGCATTAGGGTCAACCCAATCGGCTGAATAATTCTTTGCATAATTAAAAAGCGGGTGATGATTATATTCTACGAAGGCTTCTTTTTGCTCCTTAGACAAACGGTGCCAGATCGCAACATTATAGGCTCTCATCACCTTAAACATCATCTTCATCGTGAGTCTACGTCCCGAGCATGCGCGTTGCACTTGCTTGTAAGTTAACTGCTCTGTGGAAGCGTTGACTAAGTCCTGATTAGCTAATCCCCACTTCTGCATCATATGAATCAAAGGTTGCTCTCCTAAATCTAATTCGCTCATAACATCGAATGTGTCCACAATCTTTGAGAATTATACAATCAAAAACGGCCTCCCTCCTCTCCAAAACATGTTAAGACAAAGGACTGTTAGATAATTTTTTAAAAAAGGGTGACTTTCTACACCGTTTATGTCGGTCTAATAAGTGATGAAAAAATTATTTGCCTTACTTGGTGCGATCTTATCCGCAATATATCTTATTAGTCCTGTAGACGCGATCCCTGAAGCTGTAGCCGGCCCACTAGGATTAATTGATGACGCTATGGTTCTCCCTATTCTACTCGCGTGCCTCAAAACTCTGGGCTTAGACCTATCTCATATCTTAACTGGAAAAAACAAGGCAAGAGCCTCTAAAAAAGAAAAATCCAATAACGATGTTATCGATGTAGATTAATGCTTTCAACCACCCTCCCTTATACAATGAAAATCAAAACTTGAATTTCATTCTGATGACGCCTAAGACTCGATTCTATGGCTTCTCCATATCAGGTTTTGCTTTACTACTTCTACAACTCCTTTCCTGACCCAGAAGGGTACAGAGAGGAGCATTTGGCGTTGTGTAAAAAGCTAGGTTTACTAGGGCGTATCCTCATCGGAAAGGAAGGGATTAATGGAACACTCTCAGGCACTCCTGAGAACTGCAATGCATATAGAGAATATATGGACAACCACCCTCTTACCAAAGGGATGGAGTGGAAGGTTGACGACGTAGACGCCCATCAATTCCCTAGACTCTCCATTAAAGTCAGAGAAGAGATCGTTCCTTTAGGCCTCAAGGAAGAAGACTTCTCTCCTCAAGAATGCACAGGAACACATGTCTCCCCTCAAGAGTGGCAAAAAATGATGGAACAAGAGGACACCGTCCTTTTGGATGCAAGAAACCAATACGAATGGGAATTGGGCCACTTTAAAGGAGCGCTTCTTCCTGAAGTAGACAGCTTCCGAGAATTAACAGATTGGGTCCGAGACAACAAAGAACAGCTTGAAGGGAAAAAAGTCATGACATACTGCACTGGCGGTATTCGTTGTGAAAAGTTCAGTGGCTTTCTCAAAAAAGAAGGCTTAGGCGACATTTACCAACTCCACGGAGGAATTGTCACCTATGGTAAAGACCCTCAAACGCAAGGCGATGGCTGGCTAGGCTCTTGTTATGTCTTTGACAAACGTATCAAAGTCCCTATCAATTCTACAGACAGTGCAAAAGTAATCTCTAAGTGTTGCCATTGCGACGAACCTTCAGAGCGCTACCGCAACTGTGCTTGGAGCCCATGCAATGCCCGACACTTTAGTTGCGAGTCATGTGATGAAGCCACTGGAGGCTACTGCCAAGATGCTTGTTACGAAGCCTACTTAGGCAGCATCGCCTCAAGCGCAATTACCGAATAAAATCTTTTCTATGCCTCACTCTTCTTCCTCTGATACCCCTGCCCAACTACGCTTGGACTACGAAACACCTCAGTTTCTCAGTAGCCTATATGCCGATTCCGAAGACAACCTAAGGTTCTTAGAAGATAGCTTTAACGTAAAAGCAGTCACCAGAGATGGATGGATTCTCTTCCAAGGAGAGATGGAGCAGCTAGAGCTTATCGAGGATCTATTCCAAGATCTTGAAAGCGCTCTAAGATCCGGCTCAATTATTGGGGATCGAGACTTCCAACAAGCCTGTAAGATGACTCTCTCAGGCGCTAAACAAGGGATGGCAAAACTTAGTCAGACGAAGCTCTTAGGAGCAAAGGGAAAAGCTCCTGTCATTCCGAAGACCCCAACTCAACTTGATTACCTAAATAAAATGGCATCCCATGATGTTGTTTTTGGAATTGGCCCTGCTGGAACAGGAAAGACATATCTAGCAGTCGCGATGGCTCTCTCTATGCTCAAGAATAAAGAAGTCAACCGGATCATCCTCACGCGCCCCGCAGTGGAAGCCGGAGAAGCTCTGGGCTTCCTCCCTGGAGATTTACAAGAAAAAATCTCACCCTACCTACGCCCCCTTTATGATGCAATTTCAGACATGCTCTCCCCTACTGATGCGGAAAAATGGATGGAAAACGGCACAATTGAAATCGCACCTCTCGCCTATATGAGAGGACGCACCATGTCACGCGCTTGTGTTATCCTAGATGAAGCTCAAAACACCACATGTGAACAAATGTTTATGTTTCTCACAAGAATTGGTGAAGGTACCAAATGCTTCATCACGGGAGACACCTCGCAAATCGATTTAAAGAAAGGGATCACTTCGGGATTAGTAGAGGCCGAGCAAGCTTTGTGTTCAACTAAAGGAGTTGCCTTTACTCATTTTAAAGGGGCAGATGTTATTCGGCACCCAGTAGTTGCAGAAATCATCGATGCTTACGACCTCCATCGAAAGTCTAACTAATTCCTTTATATATGGTTTATTGCCACCCGTGATTGCTCTCCCATTTATCTAATTCATGACTACCCTTCTTGATACCATCAAAAGAAAAAAGCTGGAACGCCAAGGCTTGTCTAGTGGAAAGAAGCGCAAACAAAGTAACGAAGCCTCCTTCGCACACCTTCTAGATAAAAGTATCGTTCTTAAGTTTTCTGTCTTTGGTGGCTTTATCTATGGCATGTTGTTTGCCGTCAGTTACATGGCAAAACGGGACTTCTATGAAATGCCTTACCAAACAAAGATCGCAGAGGTCTTTTGCCTGGTAGCTGCTGCAATCACAGTCTTTATCCTCAACCATCGAGAAAAACTCAACAAAACGCACCTTCTTCTCTTAACATTTGGAGGACTTCTCTTTCAAACAGCTTTAATCTGTGGGACAGCGGTATTCATTCAGTCCAGAGGCTTTGACAAGTCCTGTGCCCTACTCGTCACCCCGTATATTTTTATTCCCATGATTCACTCCGTCCTTCTTGGACGATGGCTAGGAATTTTCTCTGCGGTATACATGGCGCTCTTTACAGGCTTTCTTTATCCCACTAACCTGTCACACGAAATAACTATTATTTCTATTCTTAGCAGCCTTACCGC
>CAYUKP010000028.1:0-8441 GCA_964445335.1 uncultured Verrucomicrobiales bacterium | reverse complement strand
CCACTTTTCTGTATCACTACTAATATAACTTGGTTAGAGTTAAGTGATCTCAATCACAAACTCCTCAGACGTATGCAATTAGAGGCTCCTGGGACATTTCACCACAGCATGGTCGTCGCATCCTTAGCAGAAGCCGCAGCAGAAAGCATTGGAGCAAATGCCCCTATGTGCCGTGTCGCTTCATACTTCCACGACATTGGAAAAATCGAAAAGCCTGCTTATTTCATTGAAAACCAAGGATATGAAAACCCGCATAACAATCTGACGCCTAATATGAGTGCGTTGGTCATCATTGCTCATGTTAAAGATGGAGTCGACTTGGCTGTCCGTCATAAACTTAACCAAGCCATCACAAATGTTATTAAAGAGCATCACGGTAACTCCTTAGTCTATTACTTTTACCGCAAGGCTCTGGATGAACGGGAAAAAGCGTTGGAAGAAGTAGAACAAGGATTACGAAACGAAGAAGATGTCCCGTCTGTTTCCGAAAAAGGATTTCGTTATCCAGGGCCTCCGCCACGTACAAAGGAATCTGGTATTATTTGTATCGCAGACTCTGTCGAAAGCGCCTCACGCTCGATCAAAAAAGTCACGCATTTAAAGATCAAGACCCTCATAGATGAAATCGTAAATAACAAAATCAAGGACGGTCAGCTAGACCAATGCCCTTTAACCTTTCAAGAACTTGTTACTATAAAGGAAACCTTTGCAACGACCCTTAGATCTATGCTCCACACGAGAATAGACTACCCAAAGGAAGGGGATCTAAAGGCCTCTATGAATAAAAAAGAGACCAAGTAAGCAAAGCTTTTTTCATTTAACCCATCCTCTCTGTCGCCATGAATTTGTCCATTGCCTGTTATAACCATTACCAACAACCTATTGCGTTTGAGCAAGTAACTCTTATTCCTTATCTCAAACGCGCATTACAAATTCTCTCTCAGAGACAGCTTTTTCTCTCGGAAGGAGTTCTTCACACCTTAGAGGAAGTCGAATACAACCTTGTTGATGACCAAACCATCGCAGACATTCATGCTAAATTTATGAATGACCCGACCCCCACAGACGTTATAACCTTTCATCATGGCGAGGTCTTTGTCAGCTATGATACAGCCCAACGCGAAGCGTCAGATAGGAACATTCCTTTACAAGAAGAACTCCTAAGGTATCATATACACGGTTTATTACACCTCGCAGGTTATGAAGATCAAACATCAGAAGAGTTTGAACATATGACCACCCTTCAAGAGTCTTTAATCACGGAACTGTTATCATAAAACAATAACATTTCGCTTGAATCACATCGACAATATCTTCTGTCATGTAATACTCACTAAGATCTCACTCACATTTATCTCATATTTCTTGTGGAAGCAAAACCTATTCAAACCATCCTTGTTGTTGATAAAGACCATGACTTTCTCGCCTGGGTCGCCAAACGCCTCGAAGTTGACGGAGAAGTGCGAGTACTGAAATGTGATGATTTAAAGAAAGCCTCTCTTGTTGTCCAGAAGACCCAAGTAGACCTCATCTTAGCAGACTTAGCCTTTCCTCCTGAAGGAGGCTTACCTCTCCTAAATAAAGCCAAGGAGTTTGATAAAGAATGTGTGGTCATCTTTTATCTCGACTCGCCAAGCTCTTCCCAAATCATTGACGCCACCCAACAAGGGGCTCGTGATGTCTTACGAAAAGAATCTTTACCTTTCGACTTAAGACCTGTCGTAGAACAAGCATTGCAATTTTCTGAGCAGATACGTTCGTCCTCACAAAAAGCGAGACCCCTTCCAAAAGAAGATACACGGGTCAAAATGATCGGAGTATCTCGACCTATTCAAAATGTCTTTAAAACCATTGGAAAAGTCGCTCAATCACAAGCGCCTGTCTTGATTATCGGAGAATCTGGCACGGGAAAGGAACTTGTAGCCCATGCTATTCACGAATACTCTCCTCGTAGGGCACACGAAATGGTTACCGTAAACTGTGGTGCAATTCCTGAAAACCTTCTAGAATCTGAACTCTTTGGTCACGAAAGAGGGTCATTTACAGGGGCTATGGCAAAACGCATAGGTTTATTTGAGCATGCCGACCAATCAACCCTCTTTTTGGACGAAGTTGGTGACATGCCTCTAACAGTTCAGGTAAAGCTTCTGAGGATTTTACAAGAAGGTACATTTTCTAGAGTGGGAAGTAATGAAACTCTTAAAACGGATGTAAGAATAATTGCAGCGACCAATAAGGAGCTATCCAATGAAGTTGCAGAAGGCCGCTTCAGAGAAGACCTCTACTACCGACTTAATGTCATTGATATTCACCTACCGCCTTTAAGGGCTCGTTTAGATGACATTCCTATTTTAGCCGAGCACTTTCTGAGGCGCTTAGTCAAAAAGCAAAAAATTGCCCCTATTAACCTATCAGACCAAGCAATTAAAACTCTGCAATCACATCACTGGCCAGGAAATGTCAGAGAATTAGAGAATACAATCACACGTGCTTGTGCTTTCTGCACATCCGGTACGTTACTATCTGAGGACATCCCTTTTATTAAAGGAGCTTACAATAATAAAACCAAAGTTCGACAACTCATTAGCCAGATCTTATTACACGCCCCTAAGGATGGAACCAATGTGTTAAAGTGGTTGCAAAACGAATTAATAGAATCGGCTCTCTCCTCTCACAATTCAGACCTTGCTCTGACATCTCATGCATTAGGATTAACCGAAAATGAGCTTACTCAACTGACAGCCTCTCGAGAGCCTCAACCTTAATCCCACTCGTATCAACAGGAGCCGAATACATAACATACTCCAATGAAAGCAGCCTAGAAAATGCATTTGCATTCTCTTATGATCTAGCCTTCTATAAAGGGCATGGAGCTACTAGATATTGTAAGTATTTTATTAACACTCGCTGCAGTTTTTGGCTACCTTAACCTTAAGACTATAAAACTCCCCACTACGATAGGCATTATGCTCTTTAGTGTGGCGTTCAGCTTAATCATTCTTTGTTTAAAACCTCTTTTTCCCGAAGTAGTTCAAGAATCTAAAGCGTTGTTGAATTCAATAGATTTCAACAACACATTGATGAATGGTATGCTCTCATACCTTCTCTTTGCCGGAGCGCTGCACGTCAACCTCAATGACCTCAAACAACAAAAAATACTCGTTGCAATTTTAGCAAGCTTTGGCGTGGTCTTTTCAACTTTTGCTATTGGAGGGGTGACTTATTATCTCTTCTCTCTCTTAGACATCAAAGCCAGCCTACTTTGGTGTCTACTCTTTGGCGCCCTCATCTCGCCTACCGACCCTGTAGCCGTGTTAGGAGTTCTTAAAAAAGCGGGTGCTCCAAAGTCTCTAGAAACAAAAATCACGGGAGAATCTCTATTCAATGATGGTGTAGGAGTCGTGGTCTATCTCGTACTCTTAGGGATGCTTGGTTCTGGCCTCCATGACCACGGTAGCGGACACCATGAAGAAACAATGAGTGCCCTTTCTATTGCCAAATTATTTATCGTAGAAGCTGGTGGAGGAATCTTATGGGGGCTTCTCTTAGGGGGACTCGGGTTTTATACGCTAAAGAATATCAACAACTACCAGATTGAGATCCTTATAAGTCTGGCACTCGTTACCGCTGGATACCGTTCAGCAATGGCGCTTCATTTGAGCGGACCTCTTGCGATGGTTGTCGCAGGTCTCATGTTAGGTAATCAAGGTAGAAGCTTAGCAATGAGTAACAGTACAAGAGAGCACTTGGATACCTTCTGGGAATTGATTGATGAGATACTCAATGCCGTACTCTTCCTCTTGATAGGGCTCGAACTTCTCATCCTCGAATGGTCAAAGCCTGCGATCATCTTTGCCTGTTTGGCCATTCCTTTAACCTTAATTATTCGTTATATCGCGGTTTCTATTCCTGTATTGGCTTTACGTAAGGTGAAGACATTTAGCCCTCAAGTCATAAAAATCCTTACATGGGGAGGTTTACGTGGGGGAATTTCTATTGCCTTAGCTCTAGGACTCCCCAAGAGCTTAGAATATACCGATGCACGAAACACTATCCTCGTCGCCACCTATTTTGTTGTAATTTTCTCGATTGCTGTCCAAGGACTCTCCTTGAGTAAGCTCATTGAAAACAGTCTAAAAAAGGGTTGAAGTAATCTGTTTTCGATTTACAGCAATAAGGTATGGCAAAGATCAATGATAACTTTCTTAAGTTAAAAGCTGGGTACCTCTTTCCAGAAATTGGTAGACGCGTACGTGAGTTTACTGAGCAAAACGCTGAAGCCTCCGCAAATATTATCCGTTGTGGAATTGGTGATGTCACTGAGCCTCTCCCTGAGGCCGTCAGAGAAGCAATGCATAAAGCTGTAGATGAGCTAGGCAACCGTGATTCTTTCAGAGGTTATGGTCCAGAGCAAGGATACGACTTCCTCAGAGAAGCGATTGTAACAAACTGTTACGAAGGTTTAGGAATTGGAGCCGATGACATCTTTGTATCTGACGGATCCAAGTGTGACACAGGAAATATCTTAGATGTATTTGCCGTTGGCAACAAAATCGCAATTACAGATCCTGTTTACCCCGTATATGTCGATACTAATGTGATGATCGGTAATACTGGCGAAGGTGATAGTAATGGAAGATACGAAGGGCTCGTTTACCTCCCATGTACTGCAGAAAACAATTTCGTCCCAGCAATCCCTGAAGAAAAAGTAGATATTATCTATCTCTGCTACCCTAACAACCCTACGGGAGCTTCAGCTACTAAGGAACAACTTAAAGCATGGGTTGCTTACGCAAAAGAAAATGATGCCATCATCCTCTACGATGCGGCATATGAAGCCTTTATCCAAGAAGATGACGTTCCTCGCTCTATCTTTGAAATCGAAGGAGCTTTAGACTGCGCCATGGAATTCCGTTCCTTCTCTAAAAACGGAGGATTTACAGGCGTACGCTGTGGATATATTGCGATTCCTTCAGGCCTCACAGGAGCATCTGCAGACGGCACTCGTGTAAGCATCAAACAACTCTGGTCACGTAGAACATCTACTAAGTTTAATGGCGCATCATACCCAGTACAACGTGGAGCTGAGGCGGTATACTCACCTGAAGGGAAGCAACAAATCAAAACTCTCGTAGACCATTACATGAGCAATGCGAAGCTTCTTCGTGAAACATGCTCCGAAATTGGATTAGAAGTCTTTGGTGGCGTCAATGCTCCATATGTATGGGTTGGTTGTCCAGAGGGCGTAGATAGTTGGCAAATGTTTGATAAAATGCTTCACGAAGCTCAAGTTGTTATCACTCCTGGCTCTGGTTTTGGAGCAGCTGGCGAAGGATATTTCAGAATCTCAGCCTTTAACTCCAAAGCGAACGTTGAGGAAGTTTGTAACAGACTGAAGAAAATCTTTGCCTAAAGACTTTTTCTCACAATTTATTCAAAAGCCCTTTCTCATAAAGAGAGGGCTTTTTTAGTTTAGATCCCACAGGACGTGCTTTAAGGAAATTTGATCCGCCTTCTCCTGATACTCAGCTCTATAGGGAGACTCTTTTTTTGCTAACTCTTTCGCCAAACTATATAGAGTTCGCCATTTGGACTCTCTTTCCCATAATCCGAAACACTTTTTGACCACTCGATGAAAGATCATCCAACTCTCTTCGTTATCAGGAGGAGGAACGACCTCGGAGTATGCTACTTGATAAGAGACATCCAAAATCTCTCCCCATTTATTCTGTAGCTCTAAAAGGGTGATAAATTTATAAACAACTTTATAGCGTTCTAAATTCGATAAATTTGGGTCTTTTAAAAGCTCTAATAAAAGTGCTCTAGCCCTTTGACAGCTTTTCTCATCACCTAAGCCAATAAGGGATTGAACTGTAATCATCTTATTCACAGGGGTTTGAACAAGCTCATCTAGTAGGGGGAGAGCCTGCTGCCCGTCTCCATGACTTGCATAAAAATAAGCTAATAAGGCCAATGTTTCTCTTTTCACTGAGCTCTCCTTATCACCTTTCATACGTGTAATCTTCGGTATCAACTGCACAAAATCTGTAATCTCCTGAGCCCGGTAATGACTAGCAGCTTGATAATAGAGTGACAAAACCTCTAGCTCCTCATCAATAGTCTGCTGAGAGAGTCGGCTAAATACGATTGCTGATTGATGGTAGAAGGCCTTGTCATACAGGTCACATCCAACCTCTAGCAGATGATCTATATCCTTAATTCGTTGCCGTAGAACCTTTGAAATACCTTCAACATTTCTTTCATATACCGCCACTTTAGCCTGCGCAGTCCAGAACTCTGAACGATTACTCGTTAAAACAGCAGGTCGCGACTCGACCTCCTTAAGGTGTGCCTTCGCAGTGCTTACAGATACCTCATCTCCTTTATTCAGTAACAATAAAGCATATTTTAAATGAGCTACTCCTTTGTTCTCATGAGTCTGGTTTAATTCAAAGAAACGCTGATAATAAGTAAACGCTTTGTGAGGAGGGCTCTGAAATGCTTTCTCTAAAAGTAAATGAGCCTTCTGGTCAACAGACAGAACCATTTGCGACGCATGATGCCCCTCTTTTTGAAATTTTGATAAATTATAATTAAGTCTCAAAACCGCTACCTGGTCGAGTTCCGCCTGTTTGAGAGCCTGTTTATAGTAACTCACTTTATTCGCACCCACACTCTTTTGTGCCAACTCCGCAAGGATTTTAGCGATCAAGGCAGGCTCAATACTGTACTGACGACACCTCTGTAACCACAAAATAGATTTTTGAGTATCTGTTAAAGACATAGCAATTTTCATCATCGTATAACATGCCTTATGCCCCACGTTATCATCTCTTTCTTGCTTCAATATATCGGAAAGGATTTGCAACCGCTCCTCGTTTTCTGTCACGAGTTGCACTAACGTAAACCGTAATACTCGATTCAGTTTTTTGTCCTTCTTCTCCTCTATAAGTCTTTCGATAAACAGCCGAATATTTTTGGTTGGCTTTCTAGCCTTCTGCGCCGTCAAAAGGTAAGAATCTATATACTCAGTATAAGGGTCTGATACCACTAAATCTGCCAACACATGCTCCATCAATTTTAGAGCTTTCCCCTCTAATCCTTTTTCTAAATAGAGCTGGCTTAAATAAACAGCAGATGCACGGCCTTGTGACTCGTTATAGTTTAACTTTTCTTTCTCCAACAACTCAATGGCCGACTCAAGCTCACCTTCTTCGTGAGCGATATTAGCCATCAGAGTGGCTTTTTCTTGAGCTTTTACGGATTCTTTGACTCTCAATAGAGCTTCTCTTGCTTTTTTAAGGTCTCCTTCAGCTATATAACAAGTTGCTAATAAAAGCTCCTCTTCTTCGCTTAGTAAAATATGGGAACTAGTAAGTGTTTTAATAGATTCTTTATAATCACCTAAGTGAGAGTATATCAGGGCTATGTTATACCGAATATACTTACGATAAATAGTTGAGTCCTTACGTAGATTCAATTGAGTCAAAATCTCTAGAGCTCCATCTACATCCCCCTCTTTGAAAGCATGCATTGCCTTCCAATACCGAAACTTAACCTTCTGTTGCATTTCTTGCGGAGCATTTCTAACAATAGCTGGTATCTCACGAGAGAAAATATAAGACTCCCTTAAAGCCTCGATAACTTGGTCATATGAAATGCCTGAAGCTTCAACCTCTTGTTGCTTCAGGACGACTTTCAAATCCTGACTCTTTACAAGAGCCAGTAAAGGCTGAGTAAAAAGTAATAATAAAAAAAGAAGCTGTAACATATCGCGTTTACAGCTTCTTGGTAAAAAGAATAGAATAAAAAACAAGGCTTAATAAACACTAGCCTTAGCGTTCTTTATGGAATTCTCAATGTTTGTCCCGCATAAATAGTATCACCTGTCATGCCATTCGCTTTTTTCAAGGCATCAAGTGTTACATTATACTTTCTTGTAATTCCAAATAAGGTGTCGCCTTTGACAATATTATGAGACCTTGTCGCAGATGAGGTTGTTGCAACTGGTGCTGTATTAGTAGTTGTCGCTACTGGAGCCTGTGATGCCACTTGTTGCGTAACATTTGTAGGATAAGGGCTAGGTGTGACACCTACAGACTGTTGAGTGGTAGGCACGGAATAATTCCCTGCACCTGCTTGAGTTGTTGCGGTAGTACCAGGCTGGTTATACCCAGCCGTAGAACAAGACGTAGAGAGACCTGCAACCAACGACAAAGTTGTTAAAATCAATGATTTTTTCATGATGATTTACATCCTAACATCCACACCTTAATTTGTCTATTTTATCTAGCCTTTTTTAATTCCTACCATTCGTATGTCAATCCTACATAGGCAGACGCCCCTTTAGCTAATTGTATGTCCGATGCCGAAAAAGGAAATGGATTCACTTCATACTCTTGGTCAAATAAGTTTTCTACCCTCGCATTTACTTTCAAAGA
>CAYUKP010000027.1:0-16839 GCA_964445335.1 uncultured Verrucomicrobiales bacterium | reverse complement strand
AACTTGGAAGTGACGCAGTAGACGGAGTCAAAGCAGCTGGTGGTGCTGTTGTTGACGGAGCTAAAGCAGTTGGTTCTGGTGCTGTTGAAGGTGCTAAAGCAGCTGGTGGTGCTGTTGTTGATGGCGCTAAAGCAGTTGGTTCTGGTGCAGCTGAACTTGGAAGTGACGCAGTAGACGGAGTCAAAGCAGCTGGTGGTGCTGTTGTTGACGGAGCTAAAGCAGTTGGTTCCGGTGCGGTCGATGGAGCTAAAGCTGCTGGTGGTGCTGTTGCTGATGGAGCAAAAGGTCTACTCAAAGGCGCAGGAAGCCTTGTTAAAGACGCTGGTGAAGCGATCGAAAACGCAGCTGAGTAATTTTTTCGCTCTTACATTTTTTACTTTTTAGATAAAGCTAGCGAAGGTTTATTCGCTAGCTTTCCTCATTTATGCCCAGTGCTTGCGCTATAGCCTGCTTGTAATATTGCACTTCTGGACTTGCGATTCTCTTCAACTCAGGGTCTCCATCCAAATCCACGCGATAAAGCCCAAAATCTGTATTATGATCAAAGGCATGCCCCCACTCACGATTAGATGTCAACGACCATAAAAGATACCCAGTGACCGGAATACCTTGCTCACAGGCTTTTTCTACCTCTCTCAAATGAAGCGTTAGGTAATCTTGTCGTCGATACCCGTCGGCTAAAGGAACAGACCCATTCTCAATAATCATGAGCTCTTGATCTGGAAACCATTTATGAAATCGACGCAGTGCATGACCTAAGCCTTCAGGCCATACCGGTGCATTAAGGAATCTCCCCTCGGCCGCATCTAAAAGCCTCCCAAATTGATGTAATCGAGATGTTGGAAGCCCCCAATAGTAATCCAACCCAACAAAATCATGTGCTCCTATTGCCTCAGCAGGGCAAAGCTCTTCAGGCAACTTGCCACGTGACCCCAAATACCACCAATTAGCATTCGCTATCAAACCCGCAGCCCCAAAGAAATGCCACGCTTTATTAATAAATGAACCTTTGGTAGAAAGAGCCTTAAACCTGGCCTTCTCTGGTAGATCAATCCATTCTAATTTGATAGAGTCACCGAAAACTTTTTCCGTAACGAGTTTCGCAATACTATGACTTTGAGGAGACTGATGACACGATCCCACGGTAATCCCTCCACGGCGTCGCATGCGCTTCAACCCCTCCCCGTTCCTCACAGTTGCGGGGGTTCTCTCATCGAGCGATGCAAAATAATCAGCTAAAGAAAGAGCTTGCGCCGAAGGACCTACATACGACTTTTGTTCACCCAGGATTTGAGCAATTGAAAGATTTACAACTTCAAGAAGTCCATGGTGCCCCGCAGGCATTACCATCCAAAGCCTCTCGCCATCCACTTTATACTCTCGACTATAAAGTAACGTATCCTGCTTGGTAGACTCCACGCGGCAAATCAACAAATCAACTGCTGTCTTCTCTACCAGTAAAGGTCTACTATAACTGAAACGATACATTGCCTTTAACAACCACGTAGAGTGCACTTGATGATCCATAAGGAACTGTAACCACGGGGCGAATCCCGTCACTAGAGGATTCACTCCTACTTTGGCTTCTGGTTTATGCTCCTTTATTGCCACTCTTGCTTTAGCATGGGCTGAAAACAAATTATAAATAAGCTTCCCGACAGCCTCTGCTTCACCACAAGCATCTGTTCCCTCTGGCATTCCTGGAGGCATATAATAAAACTCTTGCCACCATGTTTTAATATATCCATGCACCAATTGGGTCGGCTCATTAAATGAAATCCAATAGTCTACCAAATCTCCTATCTCCTCAGCAAGAGTTGTCGCATACTGTGCGAAACGCATAGGGAAACTAGGTGCTAATAAACCTCCGTGGTCTCTCTCAACCCAGACTGGCCAGGTAAAGTGAACCAAAGTCACCATCACCTTCATTCCATGATCCTTAATACATTGAGCGACCGCTCGATAATGGGCTAACGCCTCTCTATTCCACTCATGATCACTCTGTTGAACCTTTGCCCAAGAGACCGAAAACCGAAACACCTTGGTTCCCAAGTCCGCAGCTAATTTAATATCCTCAGGATAACGCTCTTGAAATTTACATGCTTCTTTTCGAGGCGTCTTCCCCTGTGTTTCCTCCCACAAATCCCATACATCAGGATACCTTGGGTCATACGACTCTACTTGATGATCGGCATTTGCTAAACCAAATAAAAAATCCTTAGAAAAACTCACTAGCTCTAATGTAAAGGCTCTTAAACATACGTAAAGATTTTAAAAATAGTAATTTGCACGCTATAATCAACAACCCCCTCTCAAATAAAAATAACCAGTAAATATCGCACAATAGACTAAACACAATCTACCTACAACCACTACAAACTCTTTCTAAATATTGGCTCACATAAAAAACCATTGCCCTCATGACCTCTCTTTGAAACAAAAGTGTCTATATGAATGAAAGCACCCCAAAACAACGGCAACCAAGCACCAGCTGTAAAGGGAAAAAAAAACAACGCTCTAAACCGCTTCAGAACAAGAAGCGTAAACTCCAAAAGTTCAAAGGTGTGCCTATCGCAAAAGGAAAAAAGCCCAAAAAATATAAGTAACAATGCTGAGTAGAAATATCTAATACTTCAAGAATGCATATAATGCTTCGTTACTCAATTTCTGGTGAATAATTATAAGGGAGGTCTCCCTAAGCCTCCCAAACATAATACTCTATTACACTGTGAGCACAAACCCTAAAATATGTGCATCACTATCAAATTCGGGCTTAAAGTCATACGAAACAGACTGTTCTTTACAACCAAGCTTCTCAAACAAAAGTCGTAGTTGGGGAAGAGTGAACCAGCGGATCAGTTGCTCTGTCTTGGTGACTTGCACCGCTTTTTTACGCTCCAAAATCTCATAGCGATGTTGACGCTTAAGCTCTTGACCTATGCGGTTAACTTCGAAATTCACCCAACAACGCGCTTTACGGCGATCCTTAAGAGTTACTTCGTCATCCAATGACCACTCCCCCTCTACCAATTCTCCTACAATTTCAGCCCAAGGGATAAAGCAGGAAAAATAAATGCGTCCACCTTCTTTTAAAAGGCTCTTGAGCTTTGGAAAAATTTCTTCTGGTTCAGGTAAAAGTTGAAGGACAAAGGATGTCAATAAGATCAAGTCGTATTTCTCCTCCGTATCAAAGTCCTCTAAGGTTGTGCATTGCACCGCATCTCCGAAACCTCGCTCCTGACACATTGCGCACATTTCCTCGGAAGGCTCAATACCCGTAATATTCCACCCCGCATCCATTAAAGGCTTAAGAATCCGGCCGGAACCCGCACCAACCTCCAGCACCTTGCCTTGAAAATCCGGCATCAAACGCTGTAGCTCATTGAATTCTAAATCACTCCCTCGATCACCCCAAAACGCTTCATGTAGCGTAGCTTCTAACCCTTTATAAATTGCCATAATTTTTTCTTACGAAGTTTATAATAAACATTTCATCTAGAGTCCCATTGGGCTTTGGTCTAACTCTACAACTGCTCCACTTGCTTGAGGGTCTGGGATCAAGGCATAAATTGTGGTATCGTCCGACACCTTCTTTAACTCACCTTCAACAGGTCGCAATCCATGCTTGGCGTCACTAATAAAGAGCACCATCGTATCCTCTCCGTATTGCTCAAAGAAATGATCCAAAGTAAAAACCTCGGTCAAAGTCGTCTTCTTCACAATATGGGGCTTTGTAAAGATCTCGTTCATTTCCTTAAAGGTCGGAGCACCTTTGAAACAAGCTCTCACACGCTTCTCTGAAGAAACAGCTTTTGTATAGTGTCCACGCTCATCTTGAGGAGCAATCTGCCAGACATTCTTACGCCCGAAAGTGTGAATGTATTCAAGTCCCGCCAATGAGTTAATCTCATCATTTGGGGTGACCGCCACAAGCTGCCCAATACCTCCAAGATCTAACTCGTGTTCCGCATATTCTGAGAGAATGTTGGCACGTAATGCCGGTAATCCAGCAAGCTTGGCATCTGCGATTTTCTCATATTTGGTATCAACCAAAAAGACACTATGCCCTTCATCTTGTAAGGCTTTTGCAATCTGCACCACCCAGTCTTCGGCTCCTGCAAATAAGATCCCGTCGGTGCGACCCGTCGTCACTTTGAGCTTCTTAGCCAATGGTAAGGCTACAAAGCTATAGAACAAGACCGTGCCAATAATGCAGAGAAAAATTAAGGGAACTAAATCATGTGACTGCTCTGCCAAAATATGCGGTAACTTGCCTTCCTCTGCTGCATGCTCAAACTCTAGGGCAAAAACAGCTGAGACTGCAGCCGCTACAATCCCTCGGGGAGCTAAAAAGGCCAAGAAAATACGCTCAGCATAAGTTGTCTTCTTCGAAAACACCATCCCGAGAAGAACCGAAAGCGGACGAATAACAAGAAGCAGACCTGCAATTAAGATCAACCCTGGAACTAAGACCTTCTGCATAGAGGCTAGCTCAATCCGCCCAGAGAGCATAATAAAGAGTAAGGAAATAATCAACACTTGTAGATTTTCCTTAAACTCGATAATGTGTCTTACAGATACGGACTTCTGATTGACCAGTGCCATTCCTAGAACTGTTACAGTGAGGAGGCCGGCCTCCGACTGCATCATATTGGCAGCAGCAAAGGATCCAGCAACCACCGCAAGCAAGTAAACACTATGAAGGTAATCTGGGATAAGGTGCCTCTTAAGTAAAAAGAGAATCCCCTTAGCTAATACAAGCGGGAACACAACTCCAGCCCCAAAGAGCTTCGTAAAAATAATGGCATACTCGTGCTGCGCATGCTCATTCCAACCTAACAAGGCTACTTTATAAACCAACAGCGCGAGAATCGCCCCGATAGGATCCACCACAATGCCTTCCCACTTCACGATACTAGAAACCTTCTTAGACGGCTTAATCACTCGAAGCAAAGGCGTCACCACCGTCGGTCCAGTCACCGTGAGAATCGCCCCAGTCAAAGCTGAAATCGCCCATTCATAATGTAGGACATAGTGCATCAACGAAGTCGTTAAGACAAACCCGATCAATACCGTTAGTGTGCAAAGCCTAAACACAGGGGTTCCAGCTTCCTTTAAGTCAGAAAACTTTAAGGTCATCCCTCCTTCAAAAAGAATAATCGCCACGAAAATATTAACGATCGAGAGTAAGGTATCCTCAGGGATGAAATCATCTATCTTTACCCCGGTCGCCACCGACAGGCCAAACCCTAAGGCGAGAAGAAGCAAAATCGAAGGTTTCTGAAAACGCCACGAAACCCATTGCGCTACCGTTCCTAAGACCAATATCAAAGCGAAGTATAAAAGTGCATCCATATGTCAGTAATTAATGTGCGAAAGGCGCATCACGACCTCACAACACATACAAAAGCCTTACTGAATCATCCACTACCTAAACAATAACAAAATGGAGTAATGTGATGCATATAGGGGCAGAGCACATGTGATACAGTCTATGCGGCTATAAATAAATCGATAACTATTATATTAGTAAATCTACGCACCCCAACCACTCGCTAGAAATTCAAATCCCCTTTAATATTAAAATTGACTGACCCGCAAATATCCCCCATTTATAACAAATGAAACACCTTTTTATTGCATTCATCTTTTGCATTAACGCTATTGCTCATTCTCTGCCTCCTGAAACTCTTAAAATAAATGAGGACGGACAAACTAGCGATAAAAACATCAAAGTCCTTTTATGGGATCAATATGGAGGTGAGAGCCTTGGAGACCTCCGTATTCTTTTCATTACCGCCCCTGCAGACTACCTTATAGGAGGAGACTTCGAATTAAAAAAGGATACCTCAAGTGTCGAACTAAATTCCCCCATGTTTTTTAGTCAAGGCGATGCCTACTTCAAGAATCGGAAGCTTTTTAAAATGCAAGTGCATAAAGATTCCCTTTCTAAACTCGTCTTCACACTCCTAAAAAAAACCGAACATGACCACACCTCTATACTTCTTATCAAAGGCTCTTCTCTAATAGAAATTAAAAAGAACCAAAGAGTTTAATTGCTTACACAATTTTTATTTAATTTAAATTGACACACAAAACATTATCTTTACTATTTCTTATGAATGAAACACATAAGAAACAACGTAAAGAAATTAGCTTTTTTAGCCACGGCAGCTTCCATGCTTCCGAGCTACTCTTACTACGCTAGAGAGTCTCGTGTGCAAGGGATTAGAACTTTTGCCAATGGTGATGGAAACCGTGCGGTGAGTGCGGTCTTTGACAATGGTCCAACGCCAAACAATGGACGGGCTCAAGGGAATCCGGCAAAACTTTCATGGAGTATTGTTCCTAATGGGACATCGTGGGCCACAGGCTCCACTGCCTCTAGCGTGAAGTCCTCTACCTTTATCGAAGACTTAGATAATGCACATAATGTTCCGCAGTCACAGAGGACATCAGACTTAACCCGCAGGCCTTGGTTTAGAGGCATCAAAGATGGGATGGATTTAATTTCTAAAAGGTCTGGCATCACGTTTGTTTATGAACCTAATGACGATGGGGCGCCATCTTGGCTTTATTGGAAATTAGGTCGTGGAGACCGCACCCCTGGACGTGCAGGAGTACGTGGAGACCTTCGTTTTGCAGGAGGAGCAATGGCCGCTGGTGGGCTATCTTCAGCCTCTGCATCTAGCGTTTACTGTCCTGATGTTTACATTAACACGAATAATCATACGAGTATCGGATCACTTCGTTTTCTCGCTCTCCATGAATCCATGCATGCCTTAGGGTTCCAACATAGTGATGTAAACAATACGTTTAGCCAGAGCACTGTGTCTAGAGGAGGTAATGCCAATGGGCCTCAATTTGACGACTTATGTGGTCTCCATCGTAAATATGGGGATGTGCACGAAAAAGATGGAGGAAATGACACAATGGCGACAGCTTTAGACCTTGGTAATCTTGGGCCAAACCAAACTCTAGTTATTGGAGATGATGCAAGCGACTCTGTTTCAGTGCGTATTGATCAATTTGATTTTATTTCAATTGATGATGATTCAGATACCGATTTCTTATCCTTTACCGTTACACAGCCCACAACAGTAACTGTTACTTTAGATCCAAGAGGCCCTACATATTTCAACCGCATGGATGGTTCGACTTACACCGACAAAACAGTTGTAGGTGATGAAATAAGTGACCTAAAATTCAGCCTTCTTTCAGCCTCAGGCCAAACTCTATCAACACAAAGTCGTAGAGGTCTCGGGGAAACTGAAAAAGTAACCCTTTCACTTGTTGCTGGAAAATATTATGTCAAAGTCAACGGTGATGCTGAAGACACCCAGCTTTATGCTCTATCTGTCTCATCTGGTGCAAGCCAAGCTCCTCCCGCAGCCCCGACTCCTACTGAACCTGTCAATGAAAATGAAGACCTTGAGAGCTTAATGGTTGAAGCAGAATCCTTTACTAGTAAAACAGGCACTCTTAGAGGACAAGCGAATCGCTCAGCTAGTGGTAATAGACAAGCCGCTTATATCAAAAATGGTTCAACGGCAACATACAAGTTGGATTCAAATATTACACCAGGCGACTATGTTTTCTCGATTAAGTATGCTGCCCCAAGAAAATGCGACATCTCCATTGAAACCTCTAGAGAAGATCTAGGAAGCATTACCCTAAAAACTTCTAGCAGTTGGAATGATTGGTATACTTATGACTTCCCTGTCACGATCACTCGTGCCACAGATACTATTAAACTTGGATTCGAAAGCACATCAACTTCTTGGTTATGTAATGTAGACTACTTCAAACTTGAGAATGCATTTATCATTCAAGGTGAAGAGTATGACAGATCATCAGGAGTGCGCGCTGCGACCTCAAACGGAGTAAGATACGTTGACTATGGTGGCAAAAACTCATACGCTACTTGGGAAAATATTGATGCAGATGCTGGAACTTGGAATCTCACAGTAACTTATGCGAATGGATCAAGTAAGAACTGCAAATCGACTCTTTACGTGAATGGCGCTAAAGTTGATGACACCCTATGGTTCAGCCCAACACAAAGCTGGAACAGATGGCGTTACAAAACGGTTCCAATCACTCTACGAAATGGATCAAATAGTATTAAGATAGTGGCAGCCACGAGCAGAGGAGGAGCTAATATTGATAAGCTCTCTCTGATTCCGGCAGCCGAATAAGCTTCTTATACTGTCAGAAAATATAACAAGGCTCATTTACTAATGAGCCTTTTTTATTCTCGCATGAGAAGAAAATATGTCTTCCGCGATATTTCACAATTTAATTTTTCGCGCCAACAGGAAGACCGGTAAGGACTCTAGCTCCTAGGTCAGTGTAAAAGGTCAGCCTTTCCTTACCCCATAGGTTCTTCCTTACCCCAGACGCAATCGTATCCACGGGTATCTAGATGAATGAACGTCGGATACCATCCAATTCCGCCCTGGAAAAACCCTTCTTTGCGCATTTTAAGTGCTTCTTGAAAGGCTCGATCAGAGCTACAAGCAAACTTTACATCTATCGCACGGTTACGCATGTGTTGGGACTTACTGGCTCCACCAATGGCAGTATTATACTTTTGACTACGATAAATTGATAGAACCGTCCCTCTAGCACCTAGACGCTCCCGTAGCTCATCTACCGTCTTTAGGGTGCCTTCTATATTCGTCCATAAATGCTTGGGTGGTATGTGATTGGAAACCCCGTTTTTTACATTCCGGTGAGGTCCAATGATTTCGTTTGGGTGAAAGTGCCTGAGTTTGAGTTTGGTCAAGAATTCTCGGTACTCATTCTCAGATGGAATCGGATAGGACGCATTCCCTCTCCCCGGTCGGTCAAGGTATTCCTGATAGAGGTCACACCAATGTTGGAACTTCCTATAGAGCCTTTTGACAGCCCCCACACCTTGATTCGTATACTCTGCTCCTTTTCGTGAACACGAAACCCCTACAATCCCAGCACTCGCTAGGATGAGATTCTGCACAAACTGCCTCCTTGTAGATCTTTTCTTCTTCATAATGGCAATCGCTCCACGACCCAAAAGCAACCCAATGCGCCGAGAAGGAGCGATCCTGTCATACGAATAACTTTAAATGAATGACTAAACCAACCAAAAATAAGAAAACATAGGAATAATACAACTACTTGGCCTAACTCAACCCCTACATTAAAGCCAACAAGCGGCCACAAAATACGCTCCGATGGAAGGTATTCTCCCAATACTGAGCCAAACCCAAGCCCATGTAGCAAACCAAAAGCAAAGACCAAGAGAAGACGCCTAAAACCCACCTGTGGCTTATAGAGATTCTCCACTGCCACGTAAACAATAGAAAGCGCTATGATACATTCTACCCACGCGATATTGAGACTGATCACACCTGCCAAAGAAAGCGCTAAGGTGATGGAATGAGCCACGGTAAAAGTTAAAGTTTGCCGCAAGAGAGGACGCCACGTAGGACTGCATAGAAACAATCCTACCACAAAGGCGATATGGTCGATCCCTAAAGGAAGAATGTGGTCAAACCCTGTTTTAACAAAGGAAAACCAGTTCCTCTGCTGTATCGAAAGCCCTTCATCGGCTGAATCCTCATGCTCAGAGAGGTCGTATGAGGGGATTTGTACCCCAATATCCATCATTTGGCCATCGGCGACCTGTAATAAATTATTCTTAGTCTCTCCGTTCTCTTGCCACTCTAGATTGAGAAGTAAGTAAGCCTCGGAGACTTCATTCCAATGTACCTGTAAGCTCCCTCCATGAGGAGGAAATTCTCCTGCGAGGGCAATGCGTAAAATCGGAGTATCGACGATCGATTGAGCAAAGTCATAAGGAATGCTATCATAATCGGGGAAGGAAACCTCGTAGGAGAATAGTTGCTCTTCAAGCATCAGCTTCAGAGACTCTCTAATGTAAAGAGTCGCTTCCTTTCGTAGACGTTGATGCTCCTCCTCAGATAGAGAGAGAAGCCAAGACCTCCCAGGCCCCTTCTTGTCATCGTCTAAGCGAAACTCTGGTAGACAATAAGATGCATCCACACTAATAGTCGCGACAAACGTGCGCTCAGATGGCGTCATCTCCATATAGACTTGGTCAATAGAATGGCCGTAAACTCGAATCTGAAAGATACATAAGAAGAGAACCCAAATCATGGGAGTAATAACGCTTTTCCTCATCGTGGCTTGCATACAGAGATATTAAAGCGTAGTAATAAGGGACAACTGTAAAGACCTAATTCTTTCTTAATACTCTGATCCTCCTGAAATGTCCACCTTTGTTCTCATCGAACGTCCTAGAGCCCAAGCAAGCCACACTCTCTTGGCCTTAAAACCGGCTTTAGAAACCTTTCATGCAAACTTAGTGACCTTTCATGATCTCGCTGAAGCCTCATCTTACCTTAAACAGTCTTCACATAAAGTCTCTCTGGTCATCTGTGAGCCTCACATCAACGGCTCTTCTGGCATAGAATTCATCCAACAGGTAAGTTCCTCTATCCCAGAGATTGTCTCGCTCATTATCTCAGACAGTACGGATGCACAAATTGCCATTCAAGCGGTTCAAGCAGGAGCATATGACGTGCTACCACAGCCCTTAGAATCCTCCGACCTCTTAGAGGTACTTTCTCAAGCCTTACCTGATGATCGCAGTCCTCAGACGCCGAAAGAAGAAACGAGCTCAACTACCGGAGAAACTAAGCTAATCGGAAAGAGCAGAGCCATGGCCAAGGTCTATCGCGACATTGGTAAGCTCGCCCCAACACCTGTCACAATCTTAATCCGAGGCGAAACAGGAACAGGTAAGGAACTAATTGCCCGCGCCTTACATGAAAACGGACATCGCTCTCATGGAAAATTTGTCACCGTCAACTGTGCAGCCATTCCTGACGCCCTATTAGAATCCGAGCTCTTTGGACATGAGAAAGGAGCCTTTACAGGAGCACATTCGCAAAAGATTGGAAAGTTTGAACAAGCGCATGGCGCCACACTTTTTTTAGACGAAATCGGCGATATGCAACCAACCCTCCAAGCCAAGATGCTACGTGTTCTCCAAGAACGCACGATCCATCGAGTTGGAGGAAAGCGGGAAATCCCTGTCGATGTGCGTATCATTGCTGCAACTCATCAGAACCTTGAGCAGATGGTTGATAAAAAGCTCTTCCGTGCTGATTTACTCTATCGCTTAAGCGGATATCCTCTCAAGGTGCCACCTTTGAGAGACCGCCTAGGCGATGTCCAAATTCTCGCCCGACACTTTTTAAATATGTATGGACGTGAGCTCAAACTTAACTCCTACAGGATCACTCCCGAAGCCTTAGCCTTTCTCTCTAGCCAGCCATGGCCAGGCAATGTGAGGCAATTACAGAATATTATTTACCAAGCTCTTATCCGCCAACGAGAGCTAACCATTGATGTAGCAGACTTACAGTCCCTCGACCTTAATGAAACCGCGATGGTACCTAATGACTCACTAACACACCTCATTAACATGCTCCTTGTCGAGGAGCAGAGCAACCCATCCGATGATGGTGTCTACAAAAAACTGATCCATGAAGTCGAGCGACAATTGATCCCCCGAGCCTTAGAGCTTAAAGCTGGCAACATCACACACACCTCCAAGGTTCTGGGACTCACCCGAGCTACTCTGCGAGAAAAGATCCGACACCTCGCTCTCACCTAAGCGCTTGAATCAAGGGAGATAAACCTTGCTTGTTAGCCAATTGAATCGCCAGACCTGGACGAGCATTCATTTCAATGAGTACCGGCCCAAGATCGCTATCAATCATAATGTCCACCCCGATATACCCTAACTCTGACATTTCAGCTGCTCGATTGGCAAGATCCTTGACCTCAGACCAAAAGGGCACCTGCACACCTGTCAGTGGCTCACCTGTGTCAGGGTGCTCCTCAATATACTCCCCTTTTCTAAAGGCATAGGTCGTCTGCCCCGACTCTAAATCGACTCCAATTCCGATACCTCCTTGGTGTAGATTAGCCTTTCCATCTGATTCACTTGTGGCACTCCTCACCATCGCTAAAAGAATCTCACCTTTACACAGGATAACGCGTAGGTCAGGCGCCCCTTGATAGCTCAGTTTATTAAATTCAGACGCGCTCTTGACACGGTATTCAATGAGAGCCACATCACGATGCCCCCCCAGACTATAGACCCCTCCTAAGGTTTGGCTTAAGTGAATACGAATGTCCTTAAGGCTCACTGGCTGTCCACTAGGCTTAAAGAAGGTGTTATGTCGTCTGCTCTTAATCACCAAGACCCCTTTGCCTCCAGCCCCCCTTGCAGGCTTAATCACGAAGGAGGTTCTTTGGCCTAAAACATTAGCTACCTTAGAGAGCTTGGTCTCCTGAATCATCTCTACCACGCCATACGTAGGTGGAATAGGTAGCTTAGCCTTCTCGGCTGCTTGCTTAGTAACAAGCTTATTATCTACTAGTTGGTATCCTGAACGCGGATTCATCTCCATGATCACTCCTGCGTTCCTTTCATTCATCCCGAGGACTCCCGCCTCTCTTAGCTTTTTAGGCGTTGTAAACTTTAGCTTCATATGGAATCCCTCGCTTATCCAACTAATTTCTCAAACCTAAACAACTCCAATACGCGATACCCAAAGTAACGCCCAATAAATAAGGTAATCGCCAGTAAAATGAGCAGCGTTTCAGGATAATAGAACAACCAAAACTGTACCAGCTCCTGGCGCATCGTGAGATAGGTCGCCAACGACATAATAACACTTCCGATGATTTGCTTAATCGCCATTTTAGGCCCTTCTTCCTCCCATAAAATAGAGACCCGTTCGATCGTCCAAGCCAAAACAATCATTGGAAAAACGGTAATCTGTAACCCTCTAGAAAAGCCAAATTGATAACTAAAGACCGAAGCCAAAATCATCAGAATTGTCACAATGACTACACATGCTCCCACTCGTGGCACAATCAGTAGATTAAGGTGCGAGAGCTTAGAACGAAAGAGAAGCCCCACAATGAGAATCCCCAAGAACGCAATCAAACCAGATACGGCTTTCATTTCCAAAAATGCCAGAGCCAATAAAACAGGCATAAACGTGCCCAAACTCGAAAGCCCTATAATGTTTCTAAAGAATATCACCATCACAATTCCTAAGGGAATAAGAGTCACATATCTAAAGACGGCACGTTCCGTATGAGGCAGACTCGCCAATGTAGAGAAGAGTAAGGAGTGGTTTTCGAATCCCTCGACAGCGGGGCTACGCTGAATCTCCATCACGAACTCCAACTCCTGCTCATTTCCACCTTTTACAGATAACACTTGTTGTTGTCCACGCTTCCACACAAAGAGTTTTTCTCGGGGCTGATTCTCTGTCTTGTTCGCATACAGATCCACTGTTCGCCACGTTTGTCCATCGAGATATTCCACGACCTTCACCTGACGAGGCTTCTGCACGGGAACCTCTGGATCATACACCAATCCTAAACCAATACGTGTCGCAACCTCTTCCAGACCTAAAAGCTCAGCTAACAAATGCACCATCCAGTCCTCATCATGCCGTTGCTCGTAGTAACGCTTCATGATGGCAAACTCTTGACTTGGAGCTTCAGAGAAACTCTCTCTTACGACTTCTTCGACTAAACCTTGTAAATCCGCACTCTGTTCAGCAGCCGTATTGAGTAATGTAAAGGTTGCTTGAGCAATCAAACTCGTAGCAGAAAACGAGGGAAGAACCGGTGATGGAGTCTCCATATGAGCCGAGGCTTGAAACTCTTGGAAAGTATCAGCAGATGCTGGCAACTTAAGCTTATAATACAGGCGTTCATGACCGACCTTATTGCGAGCAGACCAGGTCGCATTCCACACTCCTGGACTCGACTTTGTATGAAAGCCATAACCTACAGATGCAGATTCATTTAATAGCGCAACTTCTCGTAAATGATCTGGTAACATGAGCTTGACTCGGACAGGTTCACTCTTGGCCTCATACTTGATCCGAGCTTCCAGCATAATTTCACTCTGCTTCTCACCCGGTGTAACGGGTAACTTTAAGACAAAAACCTTATGAAACACTAATCCTAGCGCTAGAGAGCACAAGGCTGTAATGAGGACGGAGAGAAGGAGAGAGTTTCTGGAAATCATTTTTACACTTTCTTGCAATAAATACACCTATAAGACAATTAGCCTCTATTCTGAACAGATTTACTCGCTATAAAGGTCTTAGAGCAATCAATCAAACCAATTTTAGAAATAGTCTTGCGACCTAAGAGAACTGGATAGTTCATCCCGGATCGGCTTGATAAGGTGAACTCAGTTTGCACCGTCTTCTTACCTATTGTAATAGGCATTATCACACTTAAACGTTCTTCGGAAATTCCGTTCGAACTTTTCACTTTGACCTTACGATGGACAGGCTTACGAAAAACAACCTGCTTTTCCACCCACCTTTTTCCGTCATGGCGCTTACCTTTCACTTTAAAGCGTACCATCTCCTCTCCAGACTTATTCTTATAACTCTTAATACTGCGGGCATCTAAACTAGAAGTCTTCGCTCCACTATCAAGCTTAGCATTCAAGCGGTAATCCGCAGACCCCGTATAAATATACTCCAACCACCCATAAACTTCAGGTCGAGCCATCGCACACATTGTTGTAATGACCATCACAGCCCAAAGAGAAAAATGTTTTTTCATAACTTCTTTTGTTAAAACCCTTCAGGATTAAGAACACTTATTAGAACTTACAAGGAAAATTCGCTTTTATTGGCAAATAAAAAGGCACCTCTCTGTAAAGAGAAGTGCCTTTAAAAATCTTTATTAAGCTTCAACCGAAGCTCTTATAAAGGATCAGAGCTTACTTTTGCTTAGCGAGTCTTTCTTCCTCAGCCTTCTTAATGATTGCGTCCGCAACATTTCTTGGGCATGCAGAATAGTGATCAAACTCCATGGAGAACTGACCTCTACCAGATGTCATTGTTCTAAGATCACCAATGTATCCGAACATTTCGGAAAGAGGAGCCTTCGCCTTCACACGGATTCCTGTAGGAGTAGTCATTTGCTCCTCGATCATTCCACGACGACGGTTCATATCACCGATGACGTCACCGATGTTGTCCTCAGGAGTGAAGACATCAAGCTTCATGATTGGCTCAAGAAGTTGTGCACCAGCCTTTGGCATAGTCTGACGGTAAGCCGCTTTAGCAGCGATCTCATATGCAACAGCTGAGGAGTCAACCGCGTGGAATGCTCCGTCCCTAAGCGTCACTTTAAAGTCAAGACATGGGAATCCAGCCAAGACACCACGCTCCATAGAAAGCTTGAATCCTTTCTCTACTGCTGGCCAGAACTCTTTAGGAACGTTACCACCAACAACTTTAGACTCAAACTGGAATCCTTCACCTGGCTCTAATGGCTCAACGGTGTAGTCAATCTTAGCGAACTGTCCAGAACCACCAGACTGCTTCTTGTGGGTGTAAGAATCGTCGAATGACTTCGTGATTGTCTCACGGTATGCTACCTGAGGCTGTCCTACTTCTACTTCTACGCCATATGTTCTCTTAAGGATGTCTACCTTAATGTCGAGGTGAAGCTCACCCATTCCCTTAAGGATTGTTTCTCCTGAGTCTTCGTCTGTCTCAACATAGAAGGAAGGATCTTCTGCAACCATCTTACCGATCGCAATACCGAGTTTCTCAGCATTTACCTTGTCCTTAGGAGCTACTGCAATCGAGATAACTGGAGCAGGGAAGACCATTGGCTCAAGAATCGCTACGTCATCCTTCGCACAGAGCGTGTGTCCTGTCTGTGTATTCTTCAGACCAACAATCTCGAATATGTCACCCGCTTGTGCCGAATCAATCTCTTCTCTGTTATCAGCGTGCATCTCTACGATACGACCAATTCTCTCGGTCTTACCTGTCGTTGCATTGAGAACAGTCATTCCCTTCTCTACTTTACCAGAGTAAATTCTCATGAAGGTCAAAGCACCGAACTTATCATCCATGATCTTGAACGCTAACATTCTGAGAGGACCGTCTTTTGTTACGATACACTTCTTACCTGTTTCTTCACCTTCTGCGTCTACTTCTGGTTGTGGATCAACCTCAGTAGGGTTTGGTAGGTAATCAACAACAGCGTCGAGGACTAACTGGACACCTTTGTTCTTAAAGGAAGATCCACAGTATGTTGGGAAGAAATCCATATTGATGGTTCCCTTACGGATACACTTCTTAACATCCTCGATAGAAGGCTCGTTCCCTTCGAGGTATTGCTCCATAAGCTCGTCATCAAGCTCTACAGCGGTTTCGATGAGTTGCTCACGGTACTCCTCTACCTTATCAGCCATATCAGCTGGCACGTCTTGGATGGTGTAATCCATTGGATCTTTCTCAGAGTTTGCACCCCATACCCATGCCTTACGTGTAAGAAGGTCTACAACACCCACAAAGTCACTTTCCTCACCGATTGGGAGAACCATTACCAGTGGCTTAGCTGCCAGAATGTTTTCTACTTGATCTACAACACGGTAGAAGTCTGCCCCCATTCTATCGAGCTTGTTTACATAAATGATACGAGAAACTTCGGACTCGTTTGCATAACGCCAGTTTGTCTCAGACTGAGGCTCTACTCCACCAGATCCACAGAACACACCAACACCACCGTCTAATACCTTAAGAGAACGGTAAACTTCTACAGTGAAGTCAACGTGTCCTGGAGTATCAATGATGTTAAAACGGTGTGGAGTAAACTGCTTGTCTGACCCAGGCCAGAAACACGTAGTTGCAGCAGATTGAATGGTGATACCACGCTCTGCTTCCTGATCCATAAAGTCGGTAGTAGCGGCACCATCGT
>CAYUKP010000026.1:0-17142 GCA_964445335.1 uncultured Verrucomicrobiales bacterium | reverse complement strand
TTCTCGGTCAAGAAGTGCTGATAGTAAGACGCTCTAGAAGTTTGATCTTTGACCTTCCATCCCGCTCCAGGCTCTTCTAAACTTGGGCTCTTCTCCATCGCATAAAACTCAGAAAACAAGAGCGGACGCTGACTCGCATTTGCGATGCGTTCGAGCTCACTGTGGCGACTGCCCCAGCGGTGATAGTGATTCAAGCCAATGATATCTAGATATTTACCTGCGACTTCATAAAACTCATCAGGACGCAACCAGCTTTTGTTAAATCGTGGCCCTAAAATCATATGGTTAGGGTCTACCGCTCGAATGGCATTGCATACGACTGAGCAATAACGCTCAATCATCAAAACAGAATAATTATGCTCGTCTTCTGCTGTAAAATTAGAGGCATTCTTCCCTATTGACCTCAAATAACTCTGAGCCTTCTGATAGTTTAAATCTGAAGTATCTCCTACGGCTAGGTGTGAGGCTAATCCTCCTTTGTAAGACCAAGACAATTCATTATCGATAAAGTAGCCAAACACCTCTGGATTATTCTTATACTGAGCAAAGTATTGTGCTGCTTCCTGACAGAACGATTCAAATTCTTCATCAAACACAGGAATTTCTAGATCATCTGAGCGCGTTTTCTTATAATTACTGATGAAACTATACTTAGGGCAGTATGCCAACTTATTCTCTGCCTGTAGCGCATGATCAATAATGCTTTCATCTGACCAATTCGCAAGTCCATTCATTCCAAACGATTTGACGATTTCATGCGCCTTTTGTGCCGTCGTTCCATTGATTAAATCAACCGAAGTCACCGCCTTATGAATATAACGATAGCCTTCTGGATCTATCACCCACCAACGTCCGTCTATCTTCTGTGTACGGAAGAAACCAGTCGCTTGAAATTGCCCCCCAGCCTTCCAACCTCCATAAGAAGAAAGTTCTAAGTTTTCAGCAACAGGGTAATACCCCTCAACCTCATTTAATTGTCGAGCCTGATAGGTGTGATAAGCCCCTGTACTTTCCTTATAAATACTCGCCGTCTCCGCATAACTCGGAAGAGCCAAAAGCCCCAAAGATGAGAGCATGGCAGCTCTCCGAATAGAAAGAATAAAAGATAAGTATTTCATATATTTTTCTTATGATACGCACGTATAAAAACTCATTACAATCATAAAACACAAATAATTTTGCATTTATTTACACTTATTCAAAATTAATATCTTTTGCATAATACAATAAATCAATCGATGATTTCGCATTCAAAATATAAAACTTTAAATAAATCAAAGAACTACTAAAGAATCCTTAACCAAAAGATCCATTATTTCAAACCATTCGCTCCTCTCATCCAAAGTTCTATAATCTTCTTTACTCTCTTCTTAATGGTTATTTGGTTAGGATTATGTCAGAGTTAAACACAGCGATCAAAGTCGCAAAAGAAGCAGGGGCTTTTCTGAAAAGCCATTTTTATGCGGACAAAAAAATCGATACATCTCTCCAGCACGACATAAAACTGGCCTTAGATGTAGAAACCCAAAACATGATTGAATCCTCTCTTGCGGAAGTCTTTCCAGATTATGCGTTTTATGGAGAAGAAGGAATCACGGGCGATCCAAATAGTCCCAATCAATGGATTGTTGACCCCATTGATGGAACAGTAAACTACTTTCATCAAATCCCTCATTTTTGTGTCTCCATTGCGCTACGGAAGCAAGGCGAGTTGACCCTTGGTGTAATTTATGACCCAATGATGGATGAATTATGGGCTGTAGAGAAAGGGAGCCCAGCCACTCTTAATGGTAAAGTCATCCAATGTAGCCCACGCGAAAACCTCAAAGAGTGTATCTGCTTCATCGGGCACGGAAACACAGCCAAATCAATGGAAAATGGCATTGAGAAATTCAGCACCGTTTGCAAAAAAGTTCGTAAAATGCGTATTACAGGCTCTTCAGCTCTCGCGATGGCATACGTTGCCTCAGGACGCTATGATGCATATATGGAAGGCCGCATCTGCCTCTGGGATATAGCTGCCGGGCAACTCTTAGTGGAAGCTGCAGGAGGAACAGTAACCACCATTCCTCACCCTACAGATCAAGATAAACTCCAAATAAGCGCTACTAACGGTAAAATCAACGCGAGTGAACTCTCACTCACGTAGATGAAATCAGCGGTGTGAGACCTCGTTAGAGAACGATCTCATACCTCTTCACTTTATTATAAACAGACTTCTCTGTAATCTGTAGCAATCTCGCAGCTTTAGATTTATTCCCATCCACCATATTAAGAGTCTGGGTGATAGCCTCCTTCTCTAGAATACTGAGAGGAACACCACCTAGACCATCAGGTAAGTTAAGGTCATCAGCTACTTCATCAATAGTTGGAACACCTGTCAAATCGTCAGGCATGATCTTGCCACCATCAGCAATAATTGTCGCGCGTTCCAATTCATTTCTTAACTGACGAATGTTTCCAGGCCAATCATATGCCAACATAAATTCCAATGCCTCTTTAGATAAGACGTAAGCCTTTTCCTTCCTCTGCTTCGCAATTTCCTTAAGCAAGGCTCCTGAAATCAGCTTAATCTCATCTTTACGATCACGCAACGGAGGGATTTCAATAGGAAAGACGTTGAGACGATAATATAGATCTTCACGGAACTTGCCGCTTCTAATCTCGTCTTCAAAGTCAATATTAGTCGCGGTAATCAATCGAATATCACACTCGACAGGCTCTTCACTACCCACGGGGAAATAAATTCCATCTTGTAGCACGTTTAGAAGTTTAGGTTGCAAGTCAATCGGGAGTTCTCCAATCTCATCCAAGAAGAGGGTTCCCCCTCTCGCAGCCTCTAGCTTACCAGCCCTGTCCGAAGTAGCTCCCGTGAAGGCTCCTTTTTTATGCCCGAAGAGTTCTGACTCAAGAAGATCCCTAGGTAAAGCCGGACAACTCACAGTCACGAACGGCTTCTGAGCTCGCTTACTCTGTGCGTGCAAGAGACGTGCATATCGGCTCTTACCAACCCCACTCTCTCCAGTCAAAAGCACTGTTGTATCAACACTAGCGACCTTAGAGATCATCTTCACTACGCGCTTCATTGCAGGAGAGTAAGACGTTGTATCTTCCTCGACCTGTTCTACTGGGGTAGAAATTTGATCCTTAAGGGCTCTGTTTTCTGCCTTTAATCGTTTAATCTCGGCAGCCTTAATCAATACGGCAAACAATTCATCAGGATCAAAGGGCTTGGTGATATAGTCCACCGCACCCTCTTTCATCGCCTCTACGGCCTCCTCAATCTTGTTCGCTCCAGAGAGAACAACCGCAGGAATATTCGGAAAATTATCTTTAAGGTACTTCAAGCATCGTACCCCGTCCCATCCTGGCATATTAAGGTCTGTTAGGACACATTCCACATCATCATTCATGGCCTTCATGGCTGTTTCACCATCATCAAAGACCTTAAACTTCGCTCCACGTTGTTTTGCATGAAACTCGATGAGCTTTCTCATTGTCGCATCATCATCAATGAAATAAGTATATCCTTTTGCCATTATTATATGTTTAAGTGATTTTTATGTGATTTATAAAATCCCAAAAACAAGGGATTAACACGCTGTGCTTAAAATAACCTGATGTGCTGAGACTTTACTAGAAGATTCTGACAAAAAACACTTAATGAGGCTTGCGCACTTCAGCAGCGGTGACATCCATCGGGAAACTCTCCATATAAAGAGCTGCAATATCTTCCACCTCAGCAATCGACTCGACCTGACACAATCGTTGCCTCAGAGGCTTAGCACCGTGAAACCCTTTACAATAGGCCATTAGGCGTGAACGCATCGCCATTAAAGTATGGCGCTCATCACCGTAACGGTCTGAACTTACCGCCAATCGACAATGCCTCAAAATCAACTCCCACCGTTCTTGGACAGGAATCGGAGGTGACGATTCTCCTGTCTGCAGAAAGTATTGAGCCTCCTTAAAGACCCAAGGGTATTGCATGGCCGCTCGCCCAATCATTACGCCACTCACGGCCGTTTCCTCTCTCCTGCGTTTGACATCTTCGCCACTACTAATGTCTCCATTTCCTATAACAGGAATCTTCACTGAACGAGCAGCTGCATCAATAATATCCCAATCCGCCTCTCCTCGATACGCTTGCGCTCGGGTTCTCCCATGGATCGCAATGCTCTGAATACCAGACTCTTCTAAGATATGACATACCTCCACCGCATTACGATGCTTCTCATCCCATCCCGTCCGAATCTTAGCCGTCACAGGAATGATATCTCCAACCGCTTTTACGACTCCTGACGCAACCGACTCCACACTCTCACAACACTTCAATAAGGAAGAGCCTCCATTTTTTGACACCACCTTATTCACAGGACAACCGTAGTTGATATCTATGAAATCTGGTTGCTTCCAATCTATAATCTTCTTCGCTGCTTCACCCAGTCTTTCCCCGTCCCCTCCAAACAATTGAACCCCAACGGGACGTTGACCTTCATGAAAGGTTGTATACTTACGCGTTCGGTCGTCTTGCCTAATAATTCCTTCAGCAGACACAAACTCTGTGACCATCACATCAGCGCCCAACTCCTTACATATTGTTCTAAATGTCACATCTGTCACACCTGCCATTGGAGCGAGGAACACAGGAAACTTATCTTTAAACCACGGTAGCATGTCACAAACCGTATATAGTCCGCCTTCTTAGAGGTAAAGCTGGTTTTACTAAAGATCAAACGAACCTCCCCTAGCAAAGACAAACACAAATTCCCCATTCAGTGGCTCACAAACTACCTAAAATTATGCCCTCAAGAACTCGATGGTAACTTATCCTTTATCATCTAAATATTTCCATTGTCCTTTATATTTCCTAAAGCGTGAACACTCCTTGAGTTCATACTTCTCCTCATCAACATAGTATTCCGCTACAAACTCAACCTTTCCTTTGCGGTCTTTCATTTGACCCTTCGAAGTCCCTAGAATATGGAGGAAATGCCATTTTACCTCATAGAGTGTTTCTAGGAGAGACTCCCTAAGATTTGGTTCTCTCGTATCTGGGTGCCAGGTTTCGACGAGGTAATCCACCCTTCTAAAAAAATAGGCCGAATAACGCGAGCGCATCAATTGCTCAGCAGTTGCAGGCTTCTTCTTACCATAGTGAAACGGCATGCAGCAATCCATGTAACTCGACATACTCTTACATGGGCAGAGCGATAACTCACGCTCTCTTGGTTCTCGATCTAAAGTCATACATTTTCTTTTACTTTCTTATCTTTGAGTTGCAATCTTCAGAAAAGGAAAAGTGCGCAAGAACAAGGGAAATCAAATGTTTCGAGAACGTCTTTTAAAACAACACATCACCTCCACTAGGTAAATTTAAACGTGACATGATAAACATATTTTCGAATCTGCCATTTTTAAACAAACAACACCTCTTTTCTCCTTCAATCTCAAACCCCAGCTTTTTATAAAGTGAAATAGCCGCCACATTATCGGTATAGACTTCTAACTCTAAGCGTACAAGGTTTAGCCAACAGTCCGCCTGCTTTATGACTTCAGTCATGAGTTTGCGACCAATTCCTTGACCTTGAGCATCAGGATGCACGGCTATCGCGATGGATGCGGAATGCTTCGCCCTTGGCTTACTTGTGAGAAAAAGTGTCACATGACCTAAAACTTTGCCCCCCTCCTCTGCGACCAAAATAAAATCACTCGGATTACTGAATATTTCCTTTGTTGCCTCAAAGGGCAAATAAAGTAGCTGTGTTGTGTGCTGAGTCACTGAAGCAAAGCTATAGATTTCACTAAGATCTTGTATATCCGATGACTCAAAATGTCTTATTTTCATACGCTCAAACTACGTCAACCCTATCATGATACGTTCATCGTTTCAGGCTAATAAATCACAATTTGAATTGAATATGTTGTAAAGGCCGAGGCTTAAAATCTGGGAACTCGTCCGCTAATAAACAGAAAGTCATCAAGCCTAACTTCTCGTTTTCACCCTTCCATCGCATCAAACAGAAATGCGCAAACCTCTCGCTGGCACTATATGAATAAGGTATTTCAGTCTTCCCCCTATCATCATATATAATGATAGAATGTTAATCCTCCATATAAGATTTAGGTGTATAGCGACGAGCAAAGGCTAGAAAGACTACGGCAGCTACGCCCATCATGACTGCAAAGAAAAGGTAATAAGAATACCCTGTAAACACATTCACCTTTGCTACCAATGCAGCGATCATATTCCCTACAAACACGGTCAAAAGCCACATACTCATAATGGTCGATCTCATAGAGCGAGGTGCTTGGGTATAGGCAAAGTGCAGTCCTGTGATAGAAACCATCACCTCAGCTATCGTAATCAAAAGGTAGGGGATAATCTGCCATAAAACAGAGAGCTGGTGCCCCGCGTCTAGAACATATTGGATCACCATCACCACCATAAAGGCCAATGCTGCAACAAACATTCCTGCGATCATTTTACGCAACGAGGTCAACTCAAGGCGAAAGGTCTTTTCTACAAACGGGTAAACTCCATAGGTAAACAACGGAATCAAAGTCATGACCATAAGGGGGTTCAAGCCTGGAAGTTGTGAAGGCAATAGGTCAATCTCACGACCAAATAGAGAACACTGCAAATTCATTTGACTAGCTTGCACTACCCAGCTCGATCCATGTTGCTCAAACAGCGCCCAAAAGAACGAAACCGCTACAAAAAGCTTACTGACAGATAGAACAGCTAACACATCTTCGACAGCACGGGCAGGATGATGCGCCTTCATAGTCGCCACAAATCCTTGCGAACTAAAAACCCCTGTCAACCCAGTCTTTAGGACGGCCCACGCTCCGTGTTCGACCTTGCCAGACGGAGGAACATGCACGAAGTGATCCTTCCCCATCCTAAAAATGATCGTAGCACATAACATTAATCCCCCAGGAATCCCAAAGGCCACCGCTGGACCAAACTTTTGTAATGTCCAAGGGGTCACAAGAGAGGCTACAAGTGACCCGAAGTTAATCATAAAGTAAAACAGCGAAAATACCTTATTGAGGAGAGCCTTCTGGGAGACTTTAAACTGATCTCCAACATGAGCAGATACACAAGGCTTAATGCCACCAGCTCCTAGGGCAATCAAAGCTAATCCTACATAAAACCCTTCCTTTACATGCTCAAAAACTGCCAAAAATACATGTCCCAGACAGTAGACCAGTGACAGTAAAAAAATCGTTTTATATTTCCCCCAATAACGATCGGACAAATACGCGCCCAATAAAGGAAAAATATAACAAGCTGCCGAGAAGAAATGATAATCACTCACAGCCTCGTGCTTATCCATCTGAAAATAGGTCACAAAGAAAATGACCAAAATAGACTTCATTCCATAATAAGAATATCGCTCACACGCTTCATTCCATACAATATATTTGATTTGGGGAGGAAAAGATTGATTAGATGGCTTACTCATATGTGCATAGTTCTTTGCTCAAAAGAGCAGATTATAAGCCAAAAGGAGCAACATAAACCGTCCCCAAAATGGCTCAATAGTTTATTCTTCCGACACTTTCGATTGCTCAACTAAATCCTTTGTTCTGGAATAAAAGAAATAAGCAAGAAAGACTAAGTCGTCTCCTTGCTATGAAAATAAAGCCTTGCCTCTCCTAATAAAAGGATTGATCCCCCCGTTCATCGCGTTCGAGTTGGATTCGGTCTGCGAGGTTACGCGCCTTAACCCTATTCCCTCGCTTATTCCAGCGCTCCACAGCCATCTTACGCTTTTTGCGCCTACGCTTTAGCTCCTTAATCTCTTCTTCAAGACGTAAATACGCACTGTAGCGCTCCATATCTAACTGACCAGTTTCAACCGCATGGCGAATCGCACATCCTTGATCACTCTGATGTTTACAATCATGATACTTACACGAAAGCGCGAGTTCCTCAATATCAGTAAAAGCCTCACGCAACGTTTGCTCATCGGTCCACATCTGAATCTCACGCATCCCTGGGTTATCGACTAATAAACCTCCCCCCTCCAGAAGTACAAGTTCTCGGGAGGTCGTCGTATGGCGCCCCTTTCCAGTAGTTTCATTCACCCCTCCTGTGCACATGACTTCATGACGGATCACACGATTAAGAATCGTAGACTTACCCACTCCACTAGACCCCACAAGAGCAACGGTAACTCCAAGTTTAAAATACTGTTGGAGCACTTCTAGTGGGTCATCATTGAGAGCTGACATGGTATGAACATTGACTTTATCACTGAGAGCCAACACTTCTTGGACGCGCTGTTCTAAATCTGCCTCTGGGATTAAGTCTCTCTTATTTATCACCACAACTGGCACACACCCTGTCTTTTCTATCAAAAGAAAATAGCGCTCCAAACGGCGCAGATTAAAATCCGACAAAGGATCGGTGACTACCATAACGTAATGTACGTTAGCGCAGATCACATGTTCATCAGAGCTCTTGCCCGGCATCTTACGAGAAAAGCGACTCTGACGAGGAAGTATCGCTTGAATAATGGGATCTTCTCCCTTCTGATCAATTGCAACCCAATCCCCAACTGCAGGTAAATCCGCATCAGACTCTGCATCATACCACAATTTACCAGACACTATCGCGTCGAGATCCGTGCCATCAAACAGAAGGGCTGTAAAATTGATTTTGGTCTCACGAATGAGACGTCCTGGGACAAACCCCTTGCGAGCAAAAGGTTTAAACGCTTCTTCTAGCTCTGGGGTCCACCCTAGAACATCTGCATTGACTTCCATGCCTTAACCTTAAGGTATGAGGAAAATATTGCTAGAGCCAGGCTCCTTAGCCATCTTACCAGAAGCAATGCCTGTCACATCCATCAACCTGTAAGGAGGATAAGGGCTCTTGACATAATTCGGGTTGCTTGTTCGGGTAGCATACGGGTATTTACTCGAGTTATTGCTCGAAGGTTTCACTAGCTCAAACTCTGCTAATTTCTCCTTCACTACAGCACCTCCAGCACCAAGAGCTGCTCCAATTGTTGCACCTTTGACAAGGTCACTCCCATTATCTCCCGCAATCGCCCCTAGAGCCAATCCTGCCAAAGCTCCAGCTCCCGCGCTCTTCTGCTGCAATTGCGTACAACTCACTAATGATGCTAATACCATCATCCCAAAAACTCTTATTATCATACCTTTATATTTCATCTTTCTTTCTGACATATGAAACCCTAATCTAATTCACATATAAATCACTTTTTTATTTCGAGAAGTCTATAATACATTCACATTTAAGACGTTTTATCATGTCGCTCCCGCGAACGATATTGAATTGCTTCCATTAAATCAGGCAACTCAATAGATGCACTCGCTCGTAAATCTGCAATAGTACGAGCAACCTTAAGAATACGATTGTGCGCACGTCCTGAATAACCAAACTTCTCCATCATACGTTCCAACATCTGATGGCATTCCTCTGATAAAGTACAGGCCTGCTGTAGAGCCCTTCCACTAACAGATGCATTGCAAATACTCATACCGTATCGAGATTCTTGAATCGCTCTAGCTTTCAAAACCCTCTCTCTAATCGCTTCGGAAGACTCCTCTGCAGAATTATTCTCCCGTAATTCTTTGTATTCGATCCGAGGAACATCTACCTGTATATCAATCCGATCTAACATAGGACCGGAAAGCCTATTCGCATAATTTTCAAGTTGCTTAGGAGTGCAAGAGCACTGAATCTTAGGGTCACCTCGAAATCCACAAGCACAGGGGTTCATAGCCGCTACTAGCATAAAGCTACTAGGAAAAGTTAGAGTGCCACTTGCTCGGGAAATCGTCACCTGTCGATCCTCCAGGGGTTGCCTCAGCACCTCTAGTGTCGAACGTCTAAATTCAGGAAACTCATCCAAAAACAATACCCCATTGTGAGACAAAGACACTTCTCCCGGCTTAATTTTACTCCCTCCACCCAATAGTCCAGCATCAGAGATTGTATGATGTGGCGACCGATAAGGGCGCTCCTTCATAAAGGTCACTCCTCCCTTGGTATGACCAGACACTGAATATATTTTTGTCGTCTCGATTGCTTCAGGCTCTGAGAGAGGCGGTAAAATCGTCGGAATGCGTTGTGCTAACATTGACTTACCTGTACCAGGTGGCCCTGATAATAAAATATTATGCCCCCCGGCAGCCGCTATTTCCAAAGCTCGTTTAACATGAGCTTGCCCCTTAACCTCCGAAAAGTCTACCTTGTATTGAGGGGCTAGAGATAAACTTATAGGGGGGGTTACACGTTCAATAGGCTCCTCAGCCGTCAGGTGCTTCCAAGCATCAGCTAAAGTCTCCGCCCCATAAACTTCTAAGTCTGATATAAGAGCGGCTTCCTCTGCATTTACCGCAGGAAG
The DNA here is from genome assembly GCA_964445335.1 of uncultured Verrucomicrobiales bacterium. Taxonomy (GTDB): domain Bacteria; phylum Verrucomicrobiota; class Verrucomicrobiia; order Verrucomicrobiales; family Akkermansiaceae; genus WTJZ01. Next base: position 6,754 of record CAYUKP010000026.1, on the reverse strand, counting down.
CAAAATTGCTTTTTTTCCCGCTTCCTTAGCCGCTACTGCTAAGGAAAGAACCCCTGAAATTGGGCGCAATTGACCACTCAAAGACAGCTCTCCCGCAATGAGATAGTCTTCCAAAACATCTAAAGGCTCCTTGATACCACAAACCGCCATTCCAAGAGCTATTGGCAGGTCAAAAGCTGGACCTTCTTTTTTAAGGCTCGCAGGAGCAAGATTGACCACATGGGTTCCGTCTTGCCTATAAAAGTTATAACTATTTAAAGCGAAATTAACCCTTTCAGTTGACTCCCTAACAGATGTGTCAGGTAGACCTACAATAATGGTCTTAGGCTCTTCTGACAATCTAGAGGCTACCTCTACTTCTACCAGCGTCGCACTAATCCCCTGAATCGCTCCACTATAAACCTTCGCTATCATTTACTAAGTAATTTAAAACAGAGCTTGGCCATATTGACTAAAAAGAAAAACACTGAGTTTCCTCAGTGTTTTGCAAAAATCTGTATTTGTTAGAATTAGTTTCCTAACCCGCTATTAATATAAGCAGCAATAGCTATAACAACTACCAATGCAATGAAAGTCCAGAGGTATGTAACGATATTACCTGAAGTAGAGTTCGCACCTCTTTGTTTTTGCAGTCTATCGTATCTACCCTTGATTTTACCTTTTCTGAGGAAGCCGTCATAGTTCTGCTCAATCAAATGACTCTCTACTTGACGCATCATATCCAAAACAACCCCCACAAGAATTAAGAGGGATGTCCCTCCAAAGAATTGTGTCACCATATATGGGATTTGAAGTGCGTTACCCAAAAGCATCGGAAGAACAAAAATAATTGTGAGGAAGATAGAACCAGCAAATGTCAGTCTGGTCATAGTATAGTCAAGAAAATCCGCGGTTGGCTTACCTGCTCTCACACCTGGGATATAGCCCCCACTTTTCTTAAGGTTTTCAGAGATCTCAGTTGGATTGAAGAAAGTCGACACCCAAAAGTATGAGAAGAAGAAAATCATGAATCCTGCAATAATGTAATACCATGGACTCGCTGCGCCTAAGACCTCAGCAGTTTTCATCGCCCAACTCTGTCCCGCAAAAAACTGAGTAAGGAAGAAGGTAGGAAAGGTTAAAATCGCAGAAGCAAAAATAATTGGCATAACCCCTGCATAGTTTACTTTCAATGGAAGGTACTGTGTTTGTCCTCCAAATTGCTTTCTGCCAACAACTCTCTTAGCATATTGCACTGCAATACGTCTTTGAGCTTGGGTAATAGCTATCACTGCTGCGATTACAAAAAGTAAAAATGCGATAAGACCAACAAGAATCATCGGCTTAAATGTCCCAGCGTCAGGTGCTGCGACAAACGTATTCCAAGCTTGAACAAGCGCGCCAGGCAAGGCCGCAATAATGTTCACCGTAATAATAAGAGAAACTCCGTTTCCAATACCTCTTTCAGTGATCTGATCTCCTAACCAAGAAAGTAACATTGTGCCCGAAACCAAAGTAAGAACAGCTACAGAAACAAACCCCCAACCAAAATCAGGAACAAGCTTACCAAATCTCTCAATTCCACTGAGATATAAAGCTGAATCAGGATTCTCAAGAGACTTCGCGATCATAAAGCCCTGAACAAGAGCAATGACAATTGTAATATATCGCGTGTATTGATTGATACGTGTTCTGCCACCTTCTTCCTTCGAAAGCTTCGCTAATTGTGGAACCACTGCAGTCATTAATTGCATCATAATCGATGCTGAAATATAAGGCATAATCCCTAGAGCGAAAATACCACACTTTTCAAGACCTCCTCCTGAAAAAACATTGAGAAGAGCTCCGACAGCAGCTCCAGTGTCTGTGGCACCGTCACCCTCCATACGCCAATCAAGATAGTTCTGAATTACACTAGCGTCAACGCCAGGTATGGTAATAGCAACTCCAAGTCTTACAAAGAAAACCATTGCTAAGGTGAAAAGAAGCCTATTTTTAAGCTCTTGTATTTTCCATATGTTACTAAATGCGGAAATCATAGATTGTGGGTATTATAGATTTTAGATCAGTTTTGCGTTATCAGGAATTAGTGAAATTTACTTTCGCAGTCCACATAAAAATCATTAACGGTGTATTAAAATAAAGAAGGCGGCATTTAGCCGCCTGATGCAAGTATAAAACTTAGTATTATTGATTAATCTTGCTCTGTTTCAGCAGTTTCCTTCTGAGTAACGTTGACTGTGCAACCAGCGTCAGTAAGTTTCTTGAGTGCTGTTTTACTTACAGCTGTTACATTTACAGTAAGCTTTTTCGTAATTTCTCCATCACCAAGAATTTTAACACCGTCGTAAGCTCCTTTAAGAAGATTCTTAACACGTAGTGTTTCTTCGGTCACTGTTTCACCGTCTTCGAAACGGCTATCTAAGTCATCAACATTGAATACAGCAATTTTGTCTTGAAACATGCTATTGTTGAATCCTCGCTTAGGAAGACGTCTGTGAAGTGGCATTTGACCACCTTCGAAACCAGGTCTGATGGAACCTCCTGAACGGGACTTTTGACCTTTGTGGCCTTTTCCACAAGTTTTCCCCTGCCCTGAGCTTTCACCACAACCTAAGCGCTTCGTACGATGTTTTGCACCTGGGTTATATTTGAGAGTATGTAATTTCATTTATTTAAAAAATACGATTGAGGGAGGCCACAAAAGCCTCCCATTTGAAAAATGCTAATTAGATAGACTCCTTACGCTTCTTACCACGTAGGGACATCACTTCTTCTCTTGTTTTAAGCTCGGAAAGAGCTTTAAGAGTAGCTTTTACAACATTTGCGTGATTGTTCGATCCTAGAGATTTTCCAATCACATCCTTAATACCTACAGCTTCACAAACTGCACGCATTCCTCCACCAGCAATTACACCTGTTCCTGGAGCAGCTGGTTTCAATAGAACCTTACCACCACCGAACTCAGCATAGATTTCGTGAGGAATTGTGCCGTCTACGATAGACATCTTCTGAAGACTTCTTTTCGCCCCTTCAGAAGCCTTTCTGATCGCTTCAGATACTTCGTTTGCTTTACCAAACCCATATCCTACTTGACCTTTGTTATCACCACTTACGAGGAGAGCTGAGAAGCTGAACCTACGTCCACCTTTTACAACTTTAGCACAACGATTGATGAATACTACCTTTTCAGATAATTCATCTTCTGGCTTAACGTTATCGTTTTTACGATCACGACGAGGTCCGCCAGATCTATTGTCACGACGTGGACCACGTGAGCGATCTCCTCCGTTTCTTGGATTAGATCCTGGACCCGCTGGTGCTTTTGAATTATTCGCCGCTGGTGCTGAAGTTGCCTCTGCAGCAGGCTTTCCGCCTTGAGACTCCGAATTGTCTTGTGTTGCTACCATTATATTAAAAATTAGAATTTCAGACCTTCTGCACGTGCTGCGTCAGCAAGAGCTTTAATCTTACCATGAAATAAGAATCCACCACGATCGAATACTACGGATTCGATATTTTTCTCCTTTGCACGCTTAGCAATCAAAGAACCAACTTTTTCAGAAGTTGCAACATTTGCTCCGCTACTTTCGATGCTTTCATCAAGGGTAGACGCAGCAGCAAGTGTAACACCCGCTACATCATCAATTACTTGAGCATAGATATTCTTGTTTGAATAGTGGATTGCAAGTCTAGGACAAGTAGCTGTTCCTGAAACTTTTTTTCTGATACGACGGTGAACTTTTTGACGTGTTTTTTTGCGGTTTAAAGTACTCATTATATATATTAATTTACGGATTATTTCTGAACGCTCTTACCAGCCTTACGACGTACGTATTCTCCGACATATCTTACCCCTTTACCTTTGAACGGCTCAGGTGGGTAGTAGTTACGCACTTCCGCAGCGAACTGTCCTACCTCTTGCTTATCAATACCTTCTACCTCAATCTTGGTATTATCAGTAACAGTAACTTTGATACCTGAAGGGATTGGGTGAAGAATTGGGTGTGACTTACCTAAACTGAGATCAAGCTTGTCACCTTTAACAGCTGCTCTGAAACCAACACCGATAATTTCCAAATTCTTTTTGAATCCAGAAGTCACTCCGATGATCATATTGTTTACGATAGAACGACATGTTCCATGTAATGCTTTATGCTTACGAGTTTCCTCTTCACGCTTAAGCTCAATTGTTCCGTTTTCTTCAACTAATGAAATCCCAACTGGAAGAGAAAACTCTAGCTTACCCTTTGGTCCTTCTACTAAAACTTGATTAGCATCTCCCTTAACCGAAACTTTTTCAGGTAAAGAAATTGGTTTTAATCCTACTCTTGACATAGTATATGTTTTTAAATTTTTGGGTCTTACCAAATGTGTGCTAGGAGTTCCCCTCCTACATTTTCCTTCTTGGCTTCACGGTTAGATAAAATTCCTTTAGAAGTAGAAAGGATAGAAATTCCTAATCCACTTCTTACTTTTGGAATCTCACCTACTCCAACATAATTACGTCTACCTGGTTTTGAAACCTTCTTAAGATCTGTAAGACAAGGTGTCCCGTCTACAAAACGTGTGGTTACAACAATCACAGGAAACTTACCTGAAGAGTCTACTTCATATTTCCAGATATAACCTTCTTCTTTCAGAATACGCGCGATCTCAAGCTTTGCTTTAGAATGCGGAGCGCTAAATGTTTCATTCTCAGCTCTGCTTGCGTTTTTCCATCTGGTTAAAAAATCTGCGATTGGGTCACTTAGTACTGCCATAATATATTATATGCTTAATGTTATGCAGCTACCTCTGCGTCTTTCTTATTATCTCTGAATGGGAAATTCAGGAGATCCAATAATTTCTTTGCCTGTGCGTTGTCATTGGTAGTAGTAACAATGATCAGGTCAAAACCAAGTTGTCTTTTGATCTTATCAATTTCGATCTCTGGAAAGATTGATTGATCTGGAACACCTACAGCGAAGTTTCCTCTTCCATCAAAACCTTTTGGAGAAAACCCTCTAAAGTCACGAACGTTAGGAGATGTAATGTTGATAAAACGGTCAAGAAACTCCCACATCATATCCTTACGTAACGTCACACGAGCTCCAACAGCTTCACCTTCTCTTACCTTGAAGTTAGCTACGGATTTCTTAGCGAAAACAACACTAGGCTTTTGACCTGTGATTTTTTCGATTTCCGAAACAGCGTCTTCGACAGCAGCCTTTCTATCAGACTGATAACGACCAACGTGACAGTTGATAACAACTTTTTCTAATCCTGGGACTTCGTGAGGGTTTTCTAGAGAAAACTCTTTCTTAAGTGCAGGCACTACGTTTTTCTCGTAGTATGCTTTTAAATTTGATTTCATAATTTTTGCGGGTCAGCTTTATGCTGTTTATGCTTAAGCGCTAATTGTATTAAGAGATTTAGCTAATCTTCTTAACATTTGAAAGTGCTATAGGAGCGTTTTGCTCGATGATACCACCTTGTTGGTTTTCTTGAGTTGGCTTGACAGCTTTTTTCACAAGACGAACGTTATCTAACAAAACTTGTTGCTTCTTAACGTCAACCTTAATCACTAAGCCTTTCTTAGACTTATGGTTGCCAGCTATAACTTCTACTGTATCTCCTTTAGATACATGTGCTTTCACTTTGCTCATGTTGTAATATATTATAAAACTTCTGGTGCAAGGGAGACGATTTTCATGTAATTCTTCTCTCTTAACTCACGTGCTACGGGTCCAAAAATACGGGTTCCTTTAGGGTTTCCGTCCTTATTGATAATTACGACAGCATTTGAGTCAAAACGTAACACAGATCCGTCACGACGTCTTGTAGGATAAGCTGTTCTTACAACAACCGCCTTCTCAACCGAACCTTTCTTGATAGATGCAGTAGGGATCGCTTCACGCACGTGAATCGTAATTACATCACCAATTCTGGCTGTTTTAGTTCTTTTACCGATTACGCCAATCATCTTTGCAACACGAGCTCCCGTGTTGTCAGCGATTGCGATTTTAGATTCCATTTGGATCATATTATAAGAAAAAAGTAAGATTTTAAATTAGTGTGAAAGAATTTTTTCAAGCTTCCAACACTTCTTTTTAGAAATAGGGCGAGTTTCTACGATTCTAACCTTATCACCGACAGATGCTTCATTTGCTTCGTCGTGTGCATAGAACTTTTTAGAACGTTTGATGATCTTCTTGAAAGCAGGGTGAGGAACTCTGTTCACGTATTCTACAACGATGGTTTTATCCATGCTTGTAGATACAACTGTTCCCACACGAGACTTACGAAGACCTTGTTTTTTTTCAGTGGATTCACTCATAATGTATTATTGTTATAATGTTAGGAAGCCTGTTTTTTCTCAGTTACAACTGTTAAAATACGAGCAATTTCTCTACGCACTGTTCTTAAACGAGCGGTGTTTTCTAGCTGTCCTGTTGACTTTTGAAGCCTAAGGTTTAGGGACTCATGTCTGAGTTCAGTCACCTTGCGCTCTAATTCATCAAGAGAAAGCTCTCTAATGTCAGAAATTTTTGTTTGTGGCATAATATAATAATCGTTTGGGCTAATTACTTAAGGACGTTACGCTCTACGAATCTTGTTCTGAAACCTAACTTGTTTGAAGCGAGACGCAAAGCCTCTCTTGCGGAAGATTCTGGCACACCAGCAATCTCAAAAAGGACTACACCAGGTCTAATAACAGCAACCCATGTATCAACTGGCCCTTTACCTTTACCCATACGAGTTTCAGGTGGACGAGCTGTTGTTGAACGGTGAG